>DNNS01000579.1 GCA_003497555.1 Spirochaetia bacterium | reverse complement strand
AGGCGATAAATAATAATCCCGGTATAATTCCGAATTTTCAATACTCCCTCCGAAAAAACAGGAACTTTTTTTTACTGTTGTCAGGTCTTTGATTGCGCAATAATAGCGAAAAGCCTGATCTTCGTTAATAGAGGCATCGATGCGGTAAAAATTACGTTCAAGAGCCGGCAGCGCCACTCTGGTTTCCCCGTTCCCGAATGAGTCCAATTTTACTTCCGCCTTGCCGGCCAGAAATATCTGCTGCCCAAGACCGTCAGACACGGAATATTTCACCGGTATCTGTCCGGTTTTTTCCTCGCTGTGGATCTTTATAATAGCTGTTTCTTTCTCACCTATATTNNGTCCGCATAGCCTGCGAGATCAACTGTCAGTTCATTTTTTTTGGCCGGCGTGTAAGGGGTCAGCTGATCTTTTTCTATTTGAACACAATCCAGCCAGATAGTGCGGTAAGTGCTGTTATTGGCAGAAGCGCAGATAAGAGATAGAAAATAATATCCCTCCCGGCCTCCCTGGCTGCTTTCCTTTTGCGGGTCGATCATGATTTCGGCTTCATACGAATAGCGCTTCCATTCCCGCGAGAGATTAAAACTTTTGGCGAGGCCGTTTCGATAAGAACCGCAGCCGTATTCAGCGCGGATCTGCGTACCGTCATTGATAGATTTTGCATAAAAGGAAATAACCAGTTTGGTGCGCTTCAGAAAATGATTGGGAGGAAAAATCACTTTTACCATGTCCATGCCGGTTGGATTGGATATCTTCAGACTGCATGCTCCATGAGCTGCAGTTTCAGCAGTGACATCAGGATAGACAAAGCGCTGCCAGTTCCGTAAAAACACATAAGACAGCGGATCAAACCCGTGTCTGCCGATTTCAAATGATGAGTTTTCAAGGAGCAGATTTTGAGGATGAATCATGGAGATCATACAGATAATAGCCGTTACTCTTAACATAAATTCCTCCGCTTACTGGTACAGCCTGGGGAAATCCCAGATTTTTAAATCATCCAGCAATACGGGAATCACTTTGCCGTAAAAATTACCGATAGCCAGGCAATAATTGATTTTATCGCCCTCGTAACTATTAACTGCTTGCCAGCTTTCTTCATCGATTTTTACCGGGGAGTTGATTTTTCCGGAAGGTACACCATCGGCAAAAAGAATGATTTCCGCTTGTCCGTCATTTGCAATATTCCAGGTAATTGCCATATGATGCCATTCGTTTTTTTTCCATTTCTGGGCTTCCGTGCATCTGATTGTGTAGCGTTTTTCACTGTCGCCGAAGAGTAAAAACAGGCCTGCTTTCCATCCCTGGATCAGAGAAAATGAATTCAGGTACGAATCCGGATATTTTTTTTTATAATTACCGGAAGCCTTTAACAGAACCAGACTGGTGTCATTAAGCGCCTGCGGTTCTTCCTGATAATTAATCCGGAATTCAATACTGCCGCTTTTATATCGAAAATAATCAATCAGCGGGAAATAAATCTTCGAGGTGTCTAAAGAAATACATTTACCGCCGTTCCCGTCATCATGCCGGGAAATGGCGCTTATCAGGGCTTTGGGCGCCTGCAGCTCCTTCAAATTAAAATTTTCGTTTACAAGCAGTGTTCCGTCTTTTGCCTGTAAAAAACAGATAATCACAAACATGAATGCCATTTTAACCATAATGAACTCCTGTTGCCGCGCAGGTTTTATTACAGTATAACTGAAGCCTTGACAGCTGTCAATAGGGGATTTGTGCGCCAAGTATAATTTTGTGATATTAGGGTGGACTTTTGTGATATAACTTACTTGAGAGCGTAACGCTGCCGAAAGACTGCCGGTGTACAGCCGGCAGATAACCGGAACACTCTGAAAAAATACTGCAGATCTTTAAATCCGCAGAGTCCGGCAATACTTTTTACCGGCATGGAGTTCATGACAAGAAGTTCGCGCGCCTTGTTGATTCGCAGATCACGCAGAGTCTGCACCGGCATTTTTCCGGTTTCTTTTCGCAAGGAACGGGAAAGATGATGGCGGCTTACTCCGCACTTACGGGCAAGATCGGTAATGCGAAAATCCTGTTCAAATGACTGCCGAAGCAGCGAACGCGCTTTCTGTACCAACGGCGAAAAAAAAAGTTTTTCGGATTCTTCAGAGAGCCTTATGCGCAGTTCTTTGAACGATTCTTCCGGAGTGCGTTCGCGCCGCATACAGGACAGTACTGAATCTTCAATGATTTTTATCTGGGCAGAATTAAACGTGAGATCCCTGGCCGGCACATCAAGATCATATAGATACCTGCATCCCTGCCTTAGGTACCAGGGAAATTTTTCAAAAACCGAATAGGCAAAACGAAACCGGGGAAAGGGAAAGATAAATTCATTTTCCCACTTTAAGCACATGTCCGGATTTGTGAAAAAATTTACCAAAGCCATAGCTTCCCGGGGATAACGGGNNCGGGCCGGTACAACATACAAGGAACCTTCCGGATACCCCGCGCGCGTTCTGCCCGAGGGACCAAGCGGTAGAAGCGCAATTTTAATTTTTTGTTCCATGTTCCGGGGGTATTTTTTTTTTAAAGAAAAAAGAAAATCGGAGGAAGCCTGCAGGAACAGATATTGGCCGTTTAAAAAATCCTTATTCTGATTCCAGTTCTCACTCTGCAGACAGTGTAAAGGAAGCAGCCGATAGCGGTAAATCAGGTCCTGTAAAAAGGTCAGGGTTTCAATTACCGGCTGTTCATGCAGTTCCAGGGTACCGTCATTGGAAAAAACCCTTCCGTTGTTTGACCACAGGAGTTCCAGAAAAACTTTCCAGTATTCGCCCTTGCCCCGCAGAGCCAGGCACTGTATTGGTTTTTCATTATTTTTATTTATTTCCAGGCATTGCCGGATCAGTTCTGCCCAGGAAACCGGCGTATCAAAACCATAACGATCAAGCAGGTCGCGGCGAGCATAAAACAATCCCACTGTATTGTTTTTATGAAAAGCGTATCTGCGCCCGTTTATTATGGTTTTACTATGACCGGCCGTATGCAGATGCTTGCCTGATATAAACCCGTCAAGCGGCTTTATCAGTCCAAGCGCAGCCAGTTCGGCAATCTGGGTTTGCGGGGCAACATTAACCAGCGCCATGTCTGTAGCGGATGCAAGTTCCTTCAGTAAAACCGATTGAGAATTAAAATCCGGGATTTCAATATTTACTATTGAAAATGCGGGGTAATAATGTAAAAATTTTTTTTGAAAAATCCGGCTATAATCTTTTTTTTTAAATTCGTTAAGATGATTAATTAATTGGGCGGACATTCTGCTCTAAGGTATTAAAACCGATATATATTACGCACTAAATTGTTGGTCAAGATTATACGCCGTTTATTTTATTCTTCATAATATGAATAGCGAATAAAAGCACAATGCAAAACAGGCAGACAGCGGCAGTAATTTTTTTGGCGGATGGCATTCCGCCCGTACCGGAAAGCAATTTTTCCATCGCTTTTTCGTAATTTTCCAGATCTGCCGTGCGGCTGCCTGGAAACATTTTTTTCAGTTCTTTATGCTCTATAACCGGAGAAAATTCTCCCGGATCGCTGTTTAAAACCAGGATTTCGCCCCGGGCATTGGTAAAAATTCCGGTATCCAGAAAATTATTATAATGAACGGGCATAAAACCCATTTTTTCAGACAAAGCGGTTCCTTCCTGGATTTCGGGAAAACAGACCATGTAAAGAGACTGGTAAAGCAGAGGCACGGAAGACGGGACAGAGAAAAAAGTACTGTTGCCGCGGGATGGATCAAAACTGAATATAATATATTTTTTCCCGTCTCTTTCGGACAATACTGCAGCCGGATCATTATTTTCAAAACGCAGAAGGGTTTTATGGCTGGAGGACGCCGGGTAATACAGGGTATGATAACTGTTTACAGTACAGTTCAGCAGATCGTTATAACGGGAAAAAATATTCATTTTACCAATGTATATCTGGTTTTCCCGGAAACGGAAACTTTCCATCCCGAAAGAACCGGCATTATTACGGCTGCCGATTTCTATGACAGCGCCGGGTATACCCGATAACAGGGCAGAGGCTTCGCCCGGTTCAAAAATCTGAGGAAGGAAAATAATTCCGCCGTCAGCGGAAAGGGCATTATAATCAGCGGGTTTTCCAGGCAAGGCAATCAGTAAATCGGCATTTTGTTCCGTAAAAGAAAGATTTCCGCGCTTTAAATCATAGGCAAAAATATTTTCCATTAATCTGCGCCCGGAACTGTTTCCGATAAAACGGATTTTTTTTCGGCCGGAAGTATAAAAAGCAAAAAAATAACTGTTTGTAAAATCTCCCGCCGGGATAATAATTTCCGCACAATTAAGTCCGGGCCGGCCGCTGTTTAAAAGCTTATGCACGCGTCCGGCTTTTCCGGAAAGCAGCAGGGCTGTACGCCCGTTTATTTTTAAATCCGCCCTGAAGATTTCGTCCGCCGCTTCCGTGTCAACGGTAATTTTGATTTCTTCGCTGTTAAAAATCATCCGATCCGGAAGCCCGATATTTTTAACCCGGTTTACAGCGGAACCGGCAGCCGAAAGCAGCAGAAAATTTCCAGGATGCACCCGCTGCGCAGAAAAATTATTATTACGGAAATCGGAAATAATAATATAAGCGGTGGAATCAGGCGGCAGCAGATCACGGTATTCATCAAGATAAACTGAAAAATCCTCTCTTCCGGACGGATAGCGGTAATAACCCGGATCAGACACGGCCCCTGATATCCCGGATGGCGGAGACTTGAGCGGCAGATCGGCAGTTGTAAAAAAAAAGCATTCGGTATCTGCCGCTAACTTAAAAATATTTTCTGCCGCTTTTAGCCCCGAGTTTTTCAGGGACATTTGGTCATGATAACTGTTCATGGAAAGCGAATTATCTAAAAACACGGCAAGTTTTTCCGGTTTGGGGGAAAACTGAAACCAGGGCGAGCTGAAAGATAATATCAGGCTGAGCAAAAACAGAATTTCAAGCAGCAATTCGAGCAAACGGGAAAAAATCAGCCTGCGAAAACGTACACTCGTGATTTTTTTTATAAAAAAAAGCGAAGCTATTTCCCGGCTCTGGTTTTCGCGCCTGCGCCAAAAATGCAGCAGCAGGGGCAGGCCGGCCAGGGGCAGAAAAAAAAGATATCCGGGGTGAAAAAAACCCAGATTCAGTCCTATCTGATTTTATTCAGGAAAAATTCCACGCGGCGGTTTTTCCTGCGGTCTTCTTCGGTATTTTCCGGTGAAATAAAGGGCTCATCAGGACCCTTGCCCTCAAAGGCAAGACGCCCCGGATGCACATCGCTTTTTACAAGATAACGGTACACTGCCTCGGCGCGTTCACGGGATAGAATCCGGTTGCGGGCCAGGGTTCCTTCAGAGCTGGTGTGTCCGATAATTTTAATATTATATTCGGGAAATTTACCAAGAATATAACACAGCCGGTCAAGAGTTTTTTGATAGTTCCCTTCAAGACGGGCGCTGTCCAGGCGGAAATTGATACTGTTGATAATTATTTTCAGCCTGCCGTCAGCGAGTCTTTCCACCAGTACGTCAACAGTAATGCCTGCGCTTTCCTGGCTTTTATTTCCGGCATTATCAATGGCTTCGGTAAAAAGCAGATAATCATTGGCCGATTCAACCATATTGCCTTCCGGGCTTTTTCCATCCCAGGCAAAACAGGCATTAGTGGCAGAGTTACCGCTGTATTTCATAAATATATATTCATTGCTCCGGTAGGCATAAAGATTTTGCGGCAGATTGTCATGGCGGCGGAAAATAAAAGCCTGCCAGGAAGCAATGCCGAGATTATCGCTGATATTAAGCCCGATGGAAAGCAGATCGTCAACTCCGTCATTATCAGGCGAAAAATACTGCGGGCTGGTAATAATTTTTACCTGGGGAAAAGCGCTGTCGATTAACAGGATCTGCGAAGGGCTTTCCGGTGCATTGCCGTTCTGCATTAAAGCCTTGCTGAAAATATAGTACACGCCGTCAGGCAGTTTTTTCCCGGTATTATCAAGACCGCGGAATTCCCAGGCCACAAGTTTATTATCTTCTTTAATCAAAAATTTAGCGCCGGAAGCATCTGCCGCATAATCAAGGCGTTTGGAAAAATAATCCGAGGAACTCAGGGACGGAGTTACCGTAATACCGCCGTTTTCCCTTGAACCGGGAGCAAACGCAGCTGCCGATAAAGCAAGAGCTGCTTTTTCAAAAGCACGAACCAGAACAAAGGACGCAGATATCGTTTCGCTTTTGTTGCCGGCACTGTCCCGGGCGGCAAGGCGGTAATTATATGTTCCTTCCGGAGCATCATCGTTGTTTTGATCCTTGCCGTTCCAGCTGAGAGACGGAGGAATATTTCCTTTCCAGGTTAATTTCCTGATGATTTTTCCGTCTTTCAGAATTTCTCCGGTCAGCTGGTCAAGCTGCTCATTGATCCCCCCGGTTTTTTTCTGCTGATTGATAATAATGGTTTCTTTATTGCCGTCGTTATTGGGTGAAAATACAGAATCGGAAACGGCAATTGTACAGATTGGAGCCTGGGTGTCGATAAAAATAAAATTGTTTTCAATTTTGGGATTCTGGCTGCTCTGATATAAAATTTCCGCCGAGTAGAAATATTTTCCGTCCGGTGCCGTCTGGCCGCTGCTTTCTTTGCCGTCCCAGATCATACTTGCTGAAAATTTACCTGAAGAAAGTATTCTGATTTCTTTTCCGCTTTCGTTTTTAATGGTGATTTTCTGATTTACAATTTCTTCCGGACGGGTTGCCTTGAGATTAAAAACCGCCGTATCAATTACACTGTCATTATTGGGAGAAATTGCCGGCTGATCACAGGCAATGGAAAAATCTTCAGTGCCGGTGCGCAGTATAAAAACCGGCGATTCTGCCCGGCTGGTATTATTTACCGTATCTTTTCCTTCTAAAATAAAACGGTATCCTCCCTCAATCACCTGATTGTTCTCATTTTTGCCGTCCCATACGAATTCTGAAGGAATATTTTGCCCGTAAGAATAGGTTTTTACAGTATTGCCGGATGAATCGACAATTACTCCTGTATAAAAATCTTCCGGTTNNCGGATCCTGCGGAGCAAGAAATAACTTCTCGTAAACCGGTTTTACCAGAAGCTCCGGGGCTTTGGTGTCAATAATACAGTTTACCGGTTTTGAGGATGGCATATTGCCGGAATCATATTTCACATTAAGAATGCAGTTATATTCATCATCGGGGATATTTTTTCCGTTATTATCAAGCCCGTTAAAAATAATGATTTCAGGAAGACGGGTTTTACCGCTGAATCTGCGGTATTGTTTTCCGTCTTTTCCCGTTATATCAAGACTGTATTCTTCAAGTCCGCGCCCTGAAGATGCCCGGGCGGAAAGGGAAACGGTATCTGAATAACCGTCGTCATTGGGAGAAAATCTTTCTGAGGAGATGGAAAGTTCAATAGTTTCAAATATTCTCACCAGGCGGATGGAAGCCGTTTCTCCTTTATGAGAATTTCCAGCCCAGTCTGAAACTTCAAAAACCAGTTTATAATTTTCTTCGGGAGCGTCTGCACCCTTGTCGTTTTTTCCGTCCCAGATGATAAAAGCCGGGATTTCAGACTGAAAAGACCATGAGCGTATTGCTGATTTTGCATCTCTGATTTCAATTCTGCACAGATCATTTTTTACAAAATTAACAGCCGTTAAATTAAACCGCACGGTATCTCTGGAATTGTCACTATTGGGAGAAAACACCGTGTACTCAGGCGCAGCAGAAAGAGCAGGAGAAACCGTGTCAATCACTGCAGGAAGTCTGGGCGTAAGACTGGAGTTTCCCGATTCGTCAACCGCTTCCAGCTGATAATAATATAAACCGTCAGGCAGCAGGGCTCCGGTGTTGTCATCGCCGCGCCAGGAAAAAGTTTTGGGAACAGCTACCGGCGCTTTTTTTTCAAAAATACGCCGGAGGAATTTAACCGGGGTCATATGCAGAATTTCCCTGGAATTTACCGATTCCTGATTTTTAAGCGCTTCGCCGCCGGTTTTATTTCGGTAAATTTTAAAACGCCATTTTACTATCATGCTGTCATCGCGGATACTTACTGTTCTGGCAAGCGCGTCGCGTACACCGTCAAGATTGGGTGAAAAATATGCTGAAGAATCCGGCGGCAGTTCATCGGGGAAAAGATTAAGCAGCAGGAGGCAGTGCAGTAATAAAAACAAAATTTTCATGGCATTTACTCCTTGACAGCTTCGCCGTTTTCAGATTGAATTTCTATCTGGGGGCTGGTTTTATCGATTTTACCCAAAGCGGCGCCAAGGGCAAAAAGATGGGCGATTTTACCGGCGCCGGATGTTTTTTCAGGAAACAGGGTGTAGGAAACAACCAGGTCGGTTTTATTAAAGCGGAAACAGAATCTTGCGCCGGCTGACCAGGGTCCGATATTCGGGGTTCCGATGTCGCCGGAAAAAATATAACCTCCGCCGATAAAAATACTGTGCAGTATTTTATTAAAAGTAAAAGTGCTGCCCAGCGCAGTATTGATCAGCAGATTAAACGGCAGAGCGCAGAGCGAAAGATCCGCACTGTAATCAAGCCGCCAGGGACCGATTTTGGCAAAACCCAGAAACACTCCCCCGGTAAGACGCATGGGTTCTAGGCGATCGGTGTTTTCAAAACCGGGAATATTGCGGTAACTTGCGGAAATGCCGAGATTGGCCAGAACCAGACTGTAGCGGAATTCATCCAGATAAAATTTGCTGCGCCCTGTGAATTTACGGGTTTTTATCAGGCCCAAATCCGCTCCGGCTCCAAACGGGTTGGTGTTATTTTGAGATCCGATCAGGGCATTAAACGACATGCCGAAATTCCATTCTTCAGAAATATCCTTGGAAAAATTGATTTTGACCTTATGCAGTTTGCCGATATCAGCGGAATTTTCAGAGAGAGAAAAAATTCCGGTATATGAACCCGAGATTACGCCCCATAGGGTAGGAATACTTGCCATCCCGAAGAAAGTATGAAAATTGCCGAAAAGCCCCCAGGAAGCAGTAATGTTATTTCGTAATAAACGGCTGGCAGCAGAAGGATTAAGACCGGCCAGAGTAATATCATCAAAACGCGCTGCTCCGGAACCGGCAGATGCCAGGGCTGCTGCTGAAGTACCGGTATATAGATATTCGCTGCCGCTTACCGGATTAAGTTTGCAGAAGGGAACATTTATCAATAAAAAAATGCAGAAAACCGAAGATAAAACAATCTGCCGGTATTTTACCTTGTTTTTTTTTGGAATATCTGAAATTAGAATATTTTTCATACTCACTCCCTGGAAAATACCGTTTTAAAACGATAAATTC
>DNNS01000242.1 GCA_003497555.1 Spirochaetia bacterium | reverse complement strand
GTGTGTTTGCTGCTCTGCGGTTACTTATTTTTTGGAAAAAAGAACACATACCGGGGAAGGAATTTCCACGCAGTTTAAAAATATCGGTATGCCGTTATTAACGCGGAATACTGCTGCTGTATTCGAATCCATTCCTGCTGCTATTAAAAAATTCCCGCAGGGTGAAAGGGCAAAATGCCTGGGGGTTTTAACCTGACAGGGGATAAAGCCCGAAAGACACAGGGTGCCGTCTTCTGCATTCACCTTATAAACGGCAATGCTTTCATGTCCACGGTTTGAAACATAAATAAAATTTCCGGAAGGGTGTACGGCAATTTCCGCTGAAGTGTTCGGTCCGGAAAAATCCGCCGGCAGCGCTGAAATTGTCTGTATTTCTTTCAAGCCCCCTTTCTGATATGAAAAAACCGTAATTGTGGAATTAAGTTCGTTAATCAGATAGATATATCCTTTAGCGGGATGAAAAGCCAGATGCCGGGGGCCGCTGCCCGGCTCTATAAGAACTTCGCTGTGCGCATCAAGTGAACCCTGTCCGGAGAGCCGGTAAATCTTAATGCGGTCAATTCCCAGATCACAGGCCAGTATAAAGCCGTCAGGCGCCTGATAGATGCTATGGGCATGCGGAGCGTTTTGCCGTTTGGGATGCAGGCTGTTTCCGCTGTGCTGAACAACAGAAAGCGCCGGGTTTATTTCAGCTTTTTCTGATACCGGGTAGGATGCAATGCTTCCGGCCTGATAATCAGCTGCCAGTAAAACAGAACCATTTTGAGCTGTTGATACATAACAGGGCCCGCGCATGCCAAACGGCTGCCTGTTTATTTCTGATAATGTCCCGTCTTTGTGAATTTTAAATGATTTCACTCCGCCGTATTTTATTCCGTTTTCACTGGTAAATTCACAGACCGAAAAGAGAAAATCACCCGATGGATGCAGGGCAAGAAAGGAAGGGTTTTCCGTTTCTCCGGCCAGAACCGGCGTGCTGACTGCGCCGGATTCCGGATTTAATTCGGCTGTATAAATACCCCGGCTTGTACTTTGTCTGGTAAATGTTCCAAAATAGATGCGCATGTTTTTTAACTCCTGTATATTA
The DNA here is from genome assembly GCA_003497555.1 of Spirochaetia bacterium. Classification (GTDB taxonomy): domain Bacteria; phylum Spirochaetota; class UBA12135; order UBA12135; family UBA12135; genus UBA12135. The sequence goes on along the minus strand of DNNS01000242.1, from coordinate 2,754 downwards.
TTATTTTCTCCGGACAAAACAGAAAATAAAACAAATAATGTTAATGCTGTTTTTATTTGGTAAAAATTTATATCGGGCAGCAGCCCGGCCGGTTTGGATGAAATTTTCATTGTGTTTATCATACCCCCATTATCCTGTAAATTTCCCTGATATTGATGTATTTTCTCATTTCAGACGACAAACGGCAGAGCGCTTCTTCATCGCCTGTGTCGGAACCCGGTTTGGGAGCCAGGCCTTTTTTTCTGCGTTCCCGGTTCAGTACATGTGAGCGGAATGCTCCGGAATCAAAAACTCCGTGCAGGTAAGTTCCCCATAAAGACTCGTTTTTTCCGCAGCCTGCAGAAGATCCGTCTTTTGAATAAAAAAAAGTTTTTTCGCGCATTTTGGTAAGGCCGTGATGGATTTCATATCCGGAAACCGGAAGATGGTTTTTATAATAATAACAATCGGTACGTCTGATAATTTTTTGTTTTTCCAGTGTAGTTTCCATAGCGAGCAGACCAAGTCCTTTAACCTTTCCTCCGCCTTCGATTTTATACGGATCACAAATCAGGTTTCCAAGCATCTGAAATCCGCCGCAAATTCCGATCAGGGTTTTTCCCGCAGCCGCATGCTTTATAATCATGTCGCTGAATCCGCTTTTATGGATAAAATGCAAATCGGAAATAACATTACGCGAGCCGGGTATGATAATTATATCGGTATTTTTTAAATCCGCAGGGTTGTCTGCTCGGATAAAATTAACGTCGTTTTCTGCAAGCAAGGCGTCAAAATCGGTAAAATTGGAAATATGCGGAAGGCAGACAACAGCTGCGTTTACGGTTTTACCGGTATTTTTATTCGGCCGTCCGGGTTTTTCGCGGAAAGTAGCGGAATCTTCTTCGGATATAAGGAAATTATCAAGCATGGGCATTACGCCAAGAACTTTTTTACCGGTTTTTTTTTCCAGAAAGGCGATGCCTGATGACAGGAGTTTTCTGTCTCCGCGGAATTTATTGATGATAAAACCCTTTACCAGTTTTCGTTCCGCAGCAGACAAAAGCTCAAGGGTGCCGATAAAATGGGCAAAGATTCCTCCCCGGTCAATATCGCCGGCAATTATAACCGGCATCTTTGCCATCAGCGCCACATGCATGTTAACAATATCGTTAGGCCTGAGATTAATTTCCGCCGGTGAACCGGCTCCTTCAGCAATTACAATATTGAATTCAGCAGTCAGGGAGTTCCAGGATTCTTTAATAATCGGCAGCAGTTTTTTTTTAAAACGGTAATAATCGGCAATTTTCATCCAGCTGTGCGGCCGGCCGCTGATAATAACATGCGAACCGCGGTTTGACGGTTTAAGCAGAACGGGATTCATGCGCGCATCTGGCTCGATCCTGCAGGCCAAAGCCTGCAGAGCCTGCGCCCTGCTGATTTCTTCGCCGCGCTGCGTTACGCAGGAATTTAATGACATATTCTGGGCTTTGAAAGGAGCTACGGTATACCCGTCTTCAAGAAAAATCCTGCAGAGTCCGGCAGTGATTAATGTCTTGCCGGCGCTGGAAGTTGTACCCTGAATCATCAGGCACGGCATCAGGCAATAACCCGGTTGCGCCCTTCGTTTTTGGCGCGGTACATATTCATATCGGCAATGCGTATCAGATGCTCGGGATCAAACGCGTTTTTACTGAAAGCAATCCCGAAACTCATGGTGACAGCGCGGTTTTTTAATTCTTCAGCCTGCAGGATTTTTATGGATTTCTGAATGCGGCGGCAGAAAGCTTCACTGGCATCTTTATCCGTATCGGGCATTAGAATAATAAATTCTTCACCGCCGTAACGGGCGCAGATATCGTATTTTCGGCATTGCCTGTAGATTTTTTCCGCCACTTCCATCAGTACCTTATCGCCGGTTTCGTGACCGAAGGAATCGTTAATGTCCTTAAAGTGATCAATGTCGCAAAGTATCAGACTAAAGGCGCTGGTAGTTCGGCTGAAATAATCCCATTCTTTTTTAAGATATTCAATAAAAACCGCCCGGCTGNNATCTGTAAGTTTTTTATAAACATTTATACTGATAAGCCTCAGGTCAATATCAGAAACCGGGTGAATGGACAGATAATCGAGCAGAGCGACTTTGATATCTACCACCCGGTTCAGCAGTACTTTTAAATCTTTTTGATGCTGGGAAATGGCATGCCAGAGGATGCGCGCTTCTTCTTCGGGCATAAATACTCCGGCCAGATCGGAAATAAGCGCACTGTAGTCAACTTTCCGCTGCTCATTTTCCGCACGCCTGATTATAACAGAAGCATCATTGGCAGAAGCGGAGATTCCGGGTTTATCAATATTACTCTTAAGGTCAAGCAGATTATCTACCGTAGGGTTTGAATCGGCAGATGCCTTGAGAAAAACTGCGCCTTCCAAAAACACCCTGGTTTTCCAGGCTGTAAGGCTGTCTGCGGTTATTTTCAGGCGTTTTCCGACAGTAATAGTTTCCAGATCGCCTGTTTCCACAGCTTTTTTAATATTGCGCCGCGCTACACCCAGCAAATCGGCTGCTTTGTTTATAGAATAATATTTTTTCTGTTCCGCCATTTTCAAATGCCTTCTTGAGTAAAGAATCTACTTTTTAAAAGCCGTACTTCTGTTTTTTTGCCGGTATTTTAACTAATGAATAAAGTACGCGTTTCTAAATCAAAAAAAAGCGCATGGATTATTATATCATGTTTTCCGGAACATGGTTTTGAAAATTGGGTGCAAATTTATTTC
>DNNS01000700.1 GCA_003497555.1 Spirochaetia bacterium | reverse complement strand
CCGTGACCTCCGTGTACTCCAGCAAAGCGGGTGGTTCAATTATTTTCATGGTTTCGGGTGTTCAAGTTGAACATGACGACTCCTTGGAAAATTTATTTGCAAGTGCAAATTTTTTTCAGTAGGTGCGAAAACCCAATACCTTAAAACCGCGAAGGTTTGCCATAGGGTTTGTAAAAACAATCTATTCTTTTCTGCCGGTCTGAACAATAGCCTCTGCGCTGCTTTGTACCAATACATTATAATACAAATGAAAGATAATAACCATAAACCCTGAAAAGAAAACATGGACAATAGAAAGATTTTTTAAAACATCCTAAAATAGATCGTGCTTAAAGCGGAAAATAAAATCTCCGGTTTTGACTGCCGGGTAAAATATGCCAATTATTTCCAGGTCGGTCCGGGGCGCTGTTCCTGGGGACCCCGCATAAATACCGAGCAGGAAATTATTTATCAGGTGCAGGGAGAAAGTATTTACCGGGATGAAAACAACAGGGAGCTGCTGATTGCAAAAGACAATGTACTTTTCATCAAAGCCGGGGAAAAACACGTTTTTTCCTGCCGGCTTGCCGGCCGCTGTATAATCAGCTGTCTTGGTTTTGAAATGCCGGGTGCGGTTTTTGTATCATCGGTTCAGAACGGCCTGGCGGATTGTGAAATTTTACCGTTATTCATCAAGGCCGCTGCGGAATTTAAAAATAATTCAGGCGAATCCGAACAGCTGGTTGAACTTTACATTAAAGAAGTGATTATCCGTTTGCTGCGCGCGCACAGCGAAGGGAAAAAACCCCTGCTGGTGCGCCGCATCATCGAATATATCGAGAAGAACAGTTGCCGGAAAATAACCCGCAGGGAAATAGCCGGGATTTTGGGAATTACGCCCCAGTATGTGAATGAAATTTTTTTAGCGCATACCGGCACCAGTCCGCACCGTTATCAACAGAGACTGCAGTTTGCATCCGCCCGCAGAATGCTTCTGGAAACCGATCTTGATATCAAGAAAATTGCAGAAAAAAGCGGATTTCCTGATCCGTTTTATTTTTCCAGATTTTTCCGCCGTATGTCGGGAGTATCTCCTTCGGGCTACCGGAAAAATATTTTGTAATATAGTGTGAGTGTCCAGACCAGTCAAAAANNATTGCCCTCTAAGAGGGCAGTGGATTATTGGTCTTATCACAGAGTACTTATTTTCATTGCTCAGCACAGGTGTTTTCTTTTTTCAATTCTATATCAGTTAATAAATTCCCGTTAATATTTTCCGCAGTTTGATTATCAAAATATAAAATATTTTTTCCGGCAGAAATTTTAATACCGCCGCTGTTGCCGGTTATTTTATTACTTCTGATAATGATGCCGGACGGGTCACCGGCGCATTTTCCGGCTGTGCCCGGGTCTGCTTCCAGAATAATACCCCAGAAACCGCTGCCTGTATTGCCGCAGATATTATTGCCGGAAAGTACGGTTTTGGGCCCGTTGCGCACCAGCAGGCCGACTCCGTTATTCAGGGAATTTTCGGTAATGATATTATCGGCAATAATTGTCTGCGGACTTCCGAATACCACCTCTATTCCTCGCAGGCAATTACGAATTAAATTATGGTGGATAAAATTTTCCGGGCCTGAACCGTCATGAGTAGAGCCGTTGTTTCCCACTCCTATTGCAGAACCCAGAGTGCAGTCTGTAATGGTGTTAAAACAAATTTCATTGCGATATTCATCTTCACCGTGCAGATCAATCGAATCAATTCTGGTTGCAGTAATAATATTGCTTATTACAAGGTTGTTATGGGCAAAATTCTGAATAATTACTGCATGGCGCAGACGAGGGCCTTTAAAAATACATTTTTCTATTATGTTGTACCTGCAGTCATCAGGTTCATCAAGAGCGGTATCACTGCGTTTTCCCTGCAGACATATTCCATAGCCGCGCCCCCCGCCTGCTACGGAAATTGCATTTTTAATTTCGCAGCTGCGTACGGTTATTTCCGAACTGTCAAGTATGGAAATCCCTGCATTTTGAAAACGCTCTATTATAAGATTTTCTATCAATATCGTACTGCTGGGAACACCTGAGCTGCTTTCAAGCCTGATACCGGAGTTGAGTTCCTCCAAAAAGGGAGCTTTGCTTTTGTGATCCGGTTCCGTTTCTTCATTAAAACGGGAGGAAAGCGTCAGGTTTCTTATTGCCAGATTATTTACCCCCTTCCCGTTTATTATATGATTTTTGGGAGTAAATTGTATAAAATCTGAAATCAGTATTGATGTATTTTTATTTTCTCCGGCAATAGAAACACCGCTTTTCAAGGAAAAATGACAGGAAGATCCGGAACGGAGATTATATACGCCTGCCGGGAAAAAAACCGTATCGCCTGGAAGCGCATTTTCCACAGCACTGCGCACAGCAGCTGCATCATCTTTTTCATTATTTTTCAGGTCTGCACCATAGTCGGTTACCAATATACGCTTGCCTCCGGCCAGACCAGGAAGACGCACGATTACAGTGTTTCCTTCAGGATCGAAAAGTCCTGGCCGGGCAGCAGAAAGGTTTGTCAGCTGAAAAAACCATGTTGAAATAAAAACCAGCATGCCGAAAATAAAAAAATAATTTTTCATAACAACTCCCTGGAAAATTTATT
>DNNS01000716.1:265-3967 GCA_003497555.1 Spirochaetia bacterium | reverse complement strand
TAATGCTGTTTTCTGTTCGCAAGGCGGACGCGAAACGCGCCGAGGCTTCCAGAAAACAGCATTATAAGCTGGCATTGTCAGACAAAAACTATTTCCATCGCCCTCAGCGAGGGCAGTGGTTTGTTGTCTTACTGCAGTGTTTGTCCTTTTCATGGCTATGAGTGCTATCCTGCAGCATGACGACTCCCTGTCAAATAATATTTATAATTTAGATGATTGATACTTCTATGCCCTGAGGTTCTCGATCAAACCTGGCGAAAAAGCCCCAATCTCCATGTTTCTGATCAACTTTTATCAACAACTCGTTTTTCCCGTGTTTGAACCAGACAGGGACAATGTGCTGATCCCTTTCGACAATACGTGTCGCCTCATACGATAGCAGTTGCTTCCGGTTCACCCATACCGCTATTCCATCATCGCTGCCGACCAATAGTTTTATGTTTTTATCTATCATAGCCTCGAATTCAACATACGCGTAGGCAACTGCCATCTCAATACGGCCGAATAATCGGACAAGATCGATAAAACCATTTTCCGCGATATCTTGTATTCCTATCTTTTGCCAGCATATAGATTTACCTGATTTACCCTGGTAGGCAGCATGCAAATCAATACATTCCTCAGGAGCTAATTTCTGTGTTAATCCCAGAGATCTGTCTTGCGCATCCTTGTTTTCAAATGGCCCAAGTACATAATAATTTTCAATAAAAAAATTCTTTTTCAAAAAACCAGCTTTCGAATCATCTTCTGCCATCATATTGCATATTACCGGAACCTTTTTCTTGGATTTAAACTGCCGGTGATAACGCGGCAGCCAGTCCCGGCTGACTGCCAGTAATTCTGCTGTCATTACGCTAATTTGTGACAAGGTAAGTTGAGCGGCCGTGAGGGGATCAAAAGCCATGGCATGGAATACATGCTCTGCATTGGATTCAAGAACTGCCTTTACAGCCAGTTCTTGTACTGTGATATTAGAACGGTTCAGGGCTGCGAGTTGCGGGGGCAGCGTTCCGACTACCTGGGGTCTAATGCCTTTCCGATCGGCAAGACAAGGAACCTCAACACAGCATTGTGTAGGGAGGTTGCTGATTAAATTGTTATTCCTTACATTCCCGTTAAAATTGAACGGCTCACCGGTTGCCAAAGCATTCACAATACGAGGGCCGTACTCGTGACTTCTAGTCAAATCCATGACAATGTTCCCTTTAATAATTTCCTGGTACCATTTTAATTGTTCATGGCAACGACTGGTGCCTTGATAGCGATCAACCCAGTTCAGGGAATCCATGGATAAAAATTTTTTGATTAGTTTGGTATTTTTTCTGAACCAGGGGCTGTATTCCGAATGATGATAACTGCCCTCGGTGACAAATGATCCAAGATGCATCGCCAGTTCGCACCGGACCGCATCCTGACGGTATATTTCCGGATCTTGAAATTGTTTTTGTAAAAATGGCAGTAAATCAACATTGTTCCACTGAAATTGTAAAATCCAACCCATGTGATTGATTCCGGCAATGAGGAATTTGACTTCATGATGGGGTTTGCCAGCAATTTGCGCAAGACGTTCTACAGTCGCCTGAACGCTGTGGCATAACCCGATGACTGGTACTTTACTTCGTTCATACGCTGCCCAACAAAGCATGGCCATAGGATTAGCGTAATTGAAAACAATTACACTTTTTGAAGAATGTTTTTCAACATCATTTAATATTTTCAGAAAAATTGGAATAATACGCTGCGCTTTCATTATTCCGCCCGGACCAAGTGTGTCGCCAATGGCCTGACTAACTCCAAATTTTGCAGGAATGGTCAGATCTTGTGCATATAGTTTGTCGCCACCTACCGATATGGAAATGAACACATAATCTGCATCCTGCAAGGCGATTTTCCGGCTGGTAGTAGCTTCAATCCTGATATCGGATTTTGCATCGGAAATAATTTTTTTCGCTGCTTTTTTTACCAAAATTAGTTTTTCTTTGTNNCAATGTCCATTAGAGTAATCGTCGATTTATTAAGCGCTGAAAATGATGCAATATCTATCAGCAGTCGTAAACCAAAAACCTCACTGCAGGCGCCGATAATTGCTATTTTAGTTTTTATAATTGCCATAAAACACTCTCATTCAACAAATAGATTTTTTGCAATTTTTCACCATGCCGGATATTTCTTCCCGTGTGATATCAAAAATACAATTCTGTCTGCCGTAGCAAGCGTACGCTGCATCGGACCATGCTTTTATCTGCTGATTGTCTGCTTCTTCGGGAATGAAAAAAGCTGTGTCCAGGCCGGCAAGAAAACAATGCAGATCATTGTTAAAATATTGCAGAACTTTTCCTGCACGCTCCGGATTTTTTTTAAAAGCAAGTTCCATAAAGGCTGGTAAAAACACGCTATTAGCCTTGCCATGGACAAATGCAAAATCATTAGTCAGATTATAACCCAGAGAATGAACAATTACCGTACCGCAATTTGCCAAAATTATTCCTGCTAATAGCGAGGCTTCCAGCATTTTGCTTCTGTATTCTATATTATTCGGCTCATTGATAACTTTGGCGAGAGTACTGCTGATTATCGAGCAGGCACAAGGCACAATATCTTCCATAAAAAAATTACACTTAACCGTAAAAAATCCTTCAAGGGCATGGCAGAGTGCATCGATACCGGTAAAAACAGTAACTGCGTGCGGCATAGTGAGTGTGAGTTCAGGATCGCACACTGCATATTTTGGGAAAAGAAGAGGATCATTAAGAAAAAACTTTTTCCCGTTTTTATCAGTCAGCACTGCATATGGCGTTACTTCACTTCCAGTGCCGGCGGTAGTCGGAAGCGCTATAACCGGTATTGTGGTATCCTTTCCGTTTATCTGCATATAACGCAAGGAAACAGCTTTAGCCGTATCAATCGTGCTGCCGCCGCCAATAGCAATAATGCACTCAATTTTTTCTTTAAGAGCTTTTTCTGCCAGATTTTTGGTAAATTGATCTGCGGGGTTTTCCTGGAATTCAGAAGAAATTACTATTTTTTTACAAATGCTTTTTAGCAGTGATAATAATTCTGTATCTGAAAACTGCGGATATAAAAAAACCATACTCACTGAATTTTTTAAAACGGTTATTTGTTCTATCCGGTATCTGGATCCCCGGCCAAAAAAAATATTTACCGGTGTAAAAAAAGAAAAAGATCCATTGGTTTTCAAAGACATGACAGCTCCTTGATAAAATAAGTATAATACAAGCATGCAGCATATTCCATAAAAACCTGTCATATAGAGGAGATATTTCAGACAATGTGATTATTTATTTGACATCGATGGAACTATCACTGATTAAGTTTTAACCTGTAAAAATATTCATTATTTCTCTATATGAAATTAAATATTTTCAATTAAAAAAAATGCAGTATTCTATTATTATTTGTAATTTGTAAATTTACCGGTGCGGTGCGTGCAGATTTTAAAATAGTAAATTATATTTACTGATATTTTCAGAATACAAAATTAATGTACAGCAATGAAAAAACGGTCTGCATTTTATACAATGTAAATTGATTTAATATTTTAGCTTAGTCTTTTTCTCCGGAGATAGCAATTACAATCGGGATGCCGTCATTTTCAGCCGAGATTATGTCAATAGTCTGTATACGCTTTTTCGGATGAGGATTTTCCCATTTCCAGCACCAGAAACCGCGCGCTTCTGAATT
>DNNS01000716.1:0-210 GCA_003497555.1 Spirochaetia bacterium | reverse complement strand
CCAGCCGGTAGCGTGGAGAAAATATAATGAACGAAAATTCTCTCCGATTGGAATATTTTTTATTTCATGCGGTACATTTTCCTGGCGTTTGCTGTGTAGAACTATACAGGAAGAATTGTTGTTCATATCCCATCTGATTATTTCAAATGGCACACCGCAGAATGTCTGCATGCCGTCAGGAACTCCCCGCAGGCTGTTTTCTCCCTGGTC
>DNNS01000538.1 GCA_003497555.1 Spirochaetia bacterium | reverse complement strand
TCTGTTCCGATTTGATAAGTATACGCAGTGTCATATAAAAGATAACGATCAAGATATTCCATATCGGTTGAAACCGGTGAAATACTGGCAAGCTGCAGGCTGTTACGGTATATAACTGCCCGGCTGATGTGATTTGTGGAAGCAAGAGTCCATTTTATTTTCAGCCCCTCGTTAAGGTAAACTAATTCTGCACCGCCTGCTTGCGGCATGGCATATGGAGATGGCGTTATATACATGCTGTTGGTGCGTATTTTCCCTATATCGCTGAAAGCTTTAATCTGGAAAAGGAATGCTGCATTTGAGCAATAAATATGCGAAAAGTTCTGATTAACAACAGAAGATGAAGCTGCCAGATTGTCAAAAGTATTATCGCCGAAGTTAATAAATATATTGCTGATATTACCCGGCATGGTTTCTGTACGAACATTAAAAACCGTATTGTGACCGACAACTGCCTGTGGAATATTAACGGTGGTAATAGTTATAGTCGGTAATCCGTATTCGGTTTGCATACCTATTGTGCGAAATGAAACAGGATCATTCTGGTTTTTGTATGCTGTTGCTATCCAGTTCGAGCTACGAATCGTTTCTGATATCCAGATTTCATCCAAGGTTCCATTAAAAGGCGCACCGCTTGAACTAATAGCAGCATTGTTAGTACTGGGACATAGATTGCTATTTACCCCAGCTGTTGTTACTGCCTTAAGCGTACCGTCTATATACAATCTTAAATTATTTAAACTGCTATTTTTATCCCAGGTATATGTAATATTTTGCCACTCATCATTTAGAAAAGTATACGGTTCCCATTCTCCACTATCTGTACGAGTTCCGCCTGAAATATTATTGGTGAAATAAAGTTTGATCATGAATTTATTTACATTTTCTTGTCTGATTATTAACTTGTTCCATCCGCCTTTGTTAAAAATAAAGTGAAAATTTCCATCAATTACTGGCTTAACCCAGAAAGATATTGTAATGGTATTGTCAATATCAAGATTTGTCTCTGTGCTTACTTGCATATAATCATCAGTACCGTCAAAGCTGATGGCATTTCCGCCTTTCCCGCCTACAATATCAGCGCTGCTCATTGACCCATAGGTATTGCAATGATTAGAATTAACCGTGCTGTCTTTAATTTCATTGCCTCCCGAGGATGCAGGATCATTGTTCATGTGCCAGACAGCTCTATAAGCTGTATCCCAAACACTTGAAGATTTTTGTTGTTTATCTGTGTATATTTTGTCGTAATACATATAGATAATGTTCGAATTTATCTCTGTAGAGTCAAGTACAGGCATTCTGATCCATGCCCAGAGCTGACCTGAAGCTTGATCAAAATATTCTATTTCATGATCGAGTTTTGTGCTGCCGTCTACAAGAGTAAAGACAATATTGGAACCGTTTGTATCTGAAAGATTTTTAAAATTGTCATGATTGGCAATATACAACAATACCGGAAAATTTGTCAAGTCATTATCTATTGCATAATCAAATATTATCTCTTCCCTATATGTCCAGTTGGAATACCATGCCGCTACAGCATAAGAAGAAAATATTACCGCAATATGAAAAACATAATAATATTTTTTTATCTGCATTTTGAATATTTCTATTGAATATTATAAATAATAAAAATAGTTATGCAAGCAGTTCTAGAACTCTTTCATTGTATTTTGCCATTAAAAAGGATACCAGCAACTTAGGCGGTACTTACCACAGGGCTTGCCTTTTATGCTGCCTTGTGATGGCAGCTTGCTACCGGTATTAGATTATCGAAGGATAACAAGTAAAATGGCGAACTATAGCGACTGGAGGGTTTTATGCTATGCTGGATGCATAAACCTGATGTCTTTGACACTTTCCCCTTGAAAGACGGCAGACTGTATTTTTATTTCCCTGTCAGGAATTATAGGTGTATTAAGGATATGTATAACTTCATTTACAATTACATCATGATCAATAATGTCTACAAGGGTTAATCTAGGTACCATATATTCAGTATCCGTAAAATGACCAATTGAAATGAGGCTTACATCTTCTGGTACGCTTAATCCATTGTCTTTCAATGCTCGAATTCCTGCTATTGCATCTTCGACAGATTCATAAATTAATGCTGTAATTTGCAGTTCCTTTATTATCGATATGATACCGACTGTATTATTATATGAGCAGACTTGACATTTATCATAACTTTTAATCCGTTTAAATGTAAAAATAATATTTGTTAGCTTATTTTTATATATCGCGCTGTTCATTCCGTTAATTCTTGTATTTATACATGCATAATTCGGTTGACTAGTTATTACTGCCATATTTGAATGGCCCATTTTTATCAGATAATTTATTAATTGATATCCTTGTTGAAAACTATCCGGTCCACATAAATAGATGTTTTTAAACGGTTTTATATAATAGTTAGTATCAATAAAAATAATTTTACTTCCACTAGTATTTAATCGAGCAATTTTTTGATCTGTTAAATCGAATTGACCAGGAGAATGAAATATAATGGCATATAAACCTTTAATTCCTTTTGAACATTCCAGTATGTCATCTAGGACAGTATCTCGGTCACAAAAATAAAGAACATATTCATATCCGTTAACAGTTAAAACAAACTGCATTTCAATCAAATAGTAGGTTAAACTTTTACTTACCCATTTCGGGTGAACTATTAATACTTTATTGTTTTTTATATTTGTTCTAATAGTGTCTTTACCTGCTACGGGATTTTTATTTTTTATAAATATTCCCCTGCCCGCATGCCGTTCTATAAACCCTTCTCTTTCAAGGTCATCGAAAGCTTTGTATATAGTCCCGATAGACACATTATATTTCTGTTTTATTTCATTTATAGTATTAAGCTTGTCACCAATATTCAGTGTTTGTATTATATTAATGAATATTTCTTTAAGGATTTTATGTTTTATAAAATAATCATTTTGATCTTGTACAAAAGGCTTCAAGGTACTATGGGTATCCTTTATTGATCTATAAATATTATAACATTATCAAAGAGTGTAAAATAATTTTTACGCTCCATACTGCCGTATGCCAAGAACAGGTATTCTGCGCATATAATTTCTGCCGATTTTTCTCTTTCCCTGTATCTGCTCAAGAAGAAGCTCAGCCGCGGTTTCACCCATTTTTTCCAGGTCCTGCAGGCAGTAGTAAGCTCCGGCAACAGAAGGATGCTCATAATCCCAGGCATCAAATGTCATTGCGAGTATACGGTTCCTTTTTGCGAGCAGCGGATAGTTCTGCAGTGCCCGCCTGATCCTGCCCTGAGACGAAGAAAAAATCGCTACAGTTTTTCCCTCTTCTGTGCAGTCCGCTATATTGAAGTAAATCCTGTATTTTTTTTTGCACAGGGAATGAAGCGCATCAGCGCGTACTGCCTGGACACTTGTCTGCTCGGTAAATAGATCAATTACAGCGCTGCATTTCTCGTTCTTCAATTCATTCACAAGAAGGGCAACGCCCTGCGCATTGTCGCTCGTAACTATGGTGCCGCGGATATTTTTATAATGCCTGTCCATAAAAATCACTGGGAGATCTGCGCAGGCAGCAATCCTTTTTTTGAGCGCTTCATCTTCGCGGGACGGAGTGATGATAAGGCCGTTAAAGGCTCCCTGGCGGAAGCTTACAAGCAGATGAATGAAAATATCGCTTTTATTGAAATGAAGTCCCAGCAGAAGCGTATACCCGTATCCGGCAAGAGTCCTGCTCATGGCTGCTGCAGGCAGGTCGGCTTCATACTCGCGGAAATTCGCTGTAAGGTACAGGATCAGATTGCTCGCTTTTTTAACAAGTGAACGGGCAAGCAGATTAGGATGGAATGAAAGGCGCTCCGCTTCAGCAAGAATTATTTCACGGGTATCAGGCTTGACCCTCTGGCTGCCGCGAAGCCCCCGGGAAACAGTTGATACATCGAGCTTGAGATTTTGTGCAATATCCTTTAAGCGGGACCTTGTCTGCACTTTCAGGCCTTTTTCAGCTTGAATGTTTTGATCTCAAAGGGTTTGAATTCAAGCTGAACCAGACCCTTTTTGTCCTTGCGCAGCTCTTTTTCACTGTCTTCCATCATATCTGTATCAAATACCATAAAGGATGTATCAAGGCTCGCTCCAGACCTGGCGCCCCGGGTTTCATACGCTCGGAGTACAAAGCAGTCCTCTCTTTCCGCTTTTTTCAGAGTTTCCAGAATTATTCCCTTGCCTTTTATTACTGCTGGAATTGATATCCGATCTTCAGCTGAGCCGAAAAATACCAGGGGCTCCTGATTGAGAGGCAGGGCTTCCTCCCATATATTTGATTCGGTCAGTGAATTGGCATGGGGCAGATACGCGTACGTAAAAATATGTTTGCCCTGGTCCGCGCTGTGGTCAGGATAAAGAGACGAGCGCAGCAGGTTGAGATCTATTTTCGATCCCAGAACTTTGTATCCGTACTTGCAATCATTAAGCAGCGCGGCGCCGTAATCAGCTTCAGTGAGTCCTGCGAAATTATGTCCGACAGTTTCAAAGCGAGCTATATCCCAGGAGGTATTGCGATGATTGGGACGCCTGCACAATCCGAACTGTATATCAAAATAAGCATCATCAGAATGAATGGTTGTATCAAAACTCACTCTCAGCATTTTCTTCTTTTCATGCCAATCCACCTTGTTTTGAAATTCAAGCATCTTTGA
>DNNS01000635.1 GCA_003497555.1 Spirochaetia bacterium | reverse complement strand
GGATTTAACGAGTGGATCAGTTTCTGGTCATGGAACGGCTGCGCTCAAAATGGAAATATGGCAGCTTCCGGGCTTTATGTTATTTCTATTATTGTGGGCGGCAGGGGAAACGAAGCAATTAAGGTACACTCTTACCTGTTGAAATAAGCGGGGGAAAATTCCGGGTAATTCAGATGCTATAATACGCATTTTTTAAAAGCCTGCAGGCAATCATCAAGATCCTGACGGGTATGAACAGCGCTGATCTGCACACGGATTCGGGCTTTACCCTGCGGTACTACCGGATAGCAAAATCCGATAACATAAATTCCGTGTTCCAGCAGGGCATTTGCAGTCTGCAGGGCTTTTTTTTCATGATAAATCATTACCGGCACAATGGGGTGCGTACCCGGGCATACCTCAAAGCCGCATTGAGTGATTTTTGAGCGGAAATATCCGGTATTTTCATTAAGACGGCCAAGCAGACCGGTATCATGTTCCAGTTTTTCCAGGGCTTTTATTTCGCTGTAAACAATGCACGGAGCCAGGGAATTGGAAAAAAGATAAGGCCGCGATTTATTTCTGAGAAGCTCGGCTATTTCCTTCCGGCAGGCTGTAAAACCGCCGGAAGCGCCTCCCAGGGCTTTTCCGAAGGTTCCGGTTATTATATCGATTTTACCAAAAACGTTTTTAGCTTCAGCCGTACCCCGGCCGCGTGCGCCGATTACTCCGACAGCGTGCGAATCATCAATCATTACCAGGGCATTATATTTCTCTGCAAGACAAACAACATAATTAAGCCCGGCAATGTCTCCGTCCATGCTGAAAACCCCATCCATGGCGATCAGCCGGATCCGGTAACTGCCTGATTCTTTCAGCGCATCTTCCAGGCTGTTCATATCGTTATGTCTGAAAATTTTTCTGGAAGCCTTGCATAGTCTGATACCGTCAATGATACTGGCATGATTAAGTTCGTCGCTGATTATAACATCTTGATCGGAAAGCAGGGTTTCAAACAATCCGCCGTTGGCGTCAAAAGCAGATGAATAAAGCACTGCGTCTTCTGTTCCTGTAAAGGATGCAATTTTTTTTTCAAGTTCCCGGTGAATATCCTGAGTACCGCAGATAAATCTTACGGAGTTCAGTCCAAACCCGTATTTTTCCAGGCCTTTTTTGGCTTCTTCAACCATAAAGTCGCTGCCTCCCAGGCCAAGATAATTATTGGCGCAAAAATTGATTGCCTCACGGCCGTCTGCGGTTTTTATCAATCTTCCTTGTCTGGTAGTAATAATTCTTTCGGTTTTGTATGAGCCTTTCCCGTGGAGCTCGTTAACTGCGTTTTTAAAAATGTTTATTGCTTCCAAAATTTTCCTCTTTAAAATTTATAAATCACCAGCATTACAGCCTGGGCTATCTGCCCGGTAATATTTTTTATAATATGCTCTGTGTCTGCAGCATAGCGTATGGTATCGCCCCTGCCGGTTTTTTCAGTCTGTCCGCCGCTTTTAATTTCCAGCATGCCGGATATTACCGTAACAATTTCTTCCGTGCCGCAAAAATGTCCCTGGCTTTTTAATACCCCTCCTTTTTTGAATTTTAGCGAATATAGTTCAACTTTGTCGATATAATGCGCCGGGGTTAATACTTTTATTTCACAGTTCCGATCCGGAGATTTTATGATTGCCGCCATGTCTTTTTTAATAATTTCGAAATTGCCGTTTTTACCGGGATCAATGATTTTCTGCATGGGAACATTAATGGCTCTGGAAATTTTCCACACTGTAAGCACCGTAGGATTGGCGTTATTCTGCTCAATCTGGCTGAGCATGGATTTGGAAACTCCGCTTCTTTTTGATAATTCATCAAGATTTAAACCCAGCTCTTTTCTGACAGCAAGCAGGTTTTTCCCGATGTCAAGTATGTTTTTACATTCAGACAAAATTTTCTCCCTGGAAAATTTACTTCAGTGTGTGTCCTTTTCATCGTTTTGGGTGCTGCCCTTCCAGCATGACGCCCCCCTGGAAAATAGCTGTTCGGTGCCGACGCCATCTGCGTCGTTGCCGCAGGAATTCCAAGCCTAAAGTGTACTTTGAACAAACAACGGGTATGATTTTTTTTCTTNNGGCATACTCTTTTTTTCTCCCACCGCGCAAATTTATTGTTGTTTTTTTTACCCAAGAAATAAATTTGTACCCACAAACAACGAAATCCTTGACAAATTGAATTATGTTTATTATAATAAACAATAAATTCAATATATTGAACATTATAAACATTAATAATACTTTTGTCAAGAGGCTGTTATGAAAAAAATGAAAGCGCTGGTTAAATTAAAATCCGGCAGCGGGTTATGGCTTGAAGAAAAAAACATACCCGAACCGGGTATAAATGACATACTTATCAGGGTAAAAAAAAGCGCAATCTGCGGGACGGATTTACATATATACAACTGGGATGAATGGGCGCAAAAAACCATTAAAACGCCCATAACAATAGGCCATGAATATGTCGGTCATATTGCAGCGCTCGGTTCCGGCGTTAAAAACTTTACAATCGGCGATCGGGTAACCGGCGAAGGTCATATTGCCTGTGGTCACTGTAGAAATTGCTGGAGAGGGAAAAAACATATCTGCGAAAATACTGTGGGTATCGGAGTTCATCTTGACGGGTGTTTTGCCCAGTATATCAGGGTACCTGCATCCAATGTTTTGAAAATCAGCGAACATATTGACGATGACATAGTATCAATTATGGATCCTTTCGGCAATGCTGCGCATACCGCCCTGTCGTTTCCCTTGCTGGCTGAAGATGTTTTAATAACCGGAGCAGGACTCATCGGCTCCATGGCGGTCGGGATTTGTAAATTTGCCGGGGCCAGAAATATTGTTGTTACGGATTTAAATGAATACCGCCTTGCTATAGCCAGAAAAATGGGCGCAACCCTGGCGATAAACCCCTTAAAAACCAGTCTGCATGATGCCATGCAGGAATTAAATATTCATAAGGGGTTCGACATAGGACTGGAAATGTCCGGATCTCCGGCTGCGTTTAATGATATGATTTCCGAAATGTACAACGGAGGGAAAATTGCCCTGCTTGGCATTCTTCCCCGCGCTACAGGTATATCCTGGGATAAAATTATTTTTAAGGGCCTGACACTTAAAGGGATATACGGACGAGAAATGTTTGAAACCTGGTATAAGATGGAACAAATGCTTCTTTGCGGCCTTGATATTTCTCCGGTCATTACCCACC
Organism: Spirochaetia bacterium; assembly: GCA_003497555.1. Taxonomy (GTDB): domain Bacteria; phylum Spirochaetota; class UBA12135; order UBA12135; family UBA12135; genus UBA12135. The sequence continues at coordinate 1,179 of DNNS01000635.1, read as the reverse complement.
GCTATCATTTTACAGAATTTGAAAAAGCATTTGCCGTAATGAAAGAAGGAAACTGCGGTAAAGTGATTCTGGATTTTGAAAATTAATAATTTTAATTTGCCGCTACGTTCACCCACAGGGTGGTTAATAAATAATAAAAAATTATCTGACTATGCCTTTGTGTTTTACCGGCTGGGAATGGTTCCTGGATAAATTATAAGCCGGGGAATTCCTTAAAAGACATAATTATTTATTAAATATTTAAAAACCCGTTTTTTTTCTGTAATTTCCCGGAGTCAGACTTGTTATCTTTTTAAAATAACGATTAAAATGAGCCAGATCATAAAAGCCCAGAGATAATGCGATCTGTGTATTGTTTAAAGGCGACTTAAGCAGCAGAACGCAGGCTTTGGTAATTTTTCGCATCAGTATATAGTCTTTCAGACTTTTTCCGGTTTTTTTTTTGAAGAGAGTTGTAAAATATTCGGGAGTATAACCAAAAGACCCGGCAAGTGCGTTAACACCCGGTTCTTTTCCATTTGCAATCATATTCTCGATCAGCCTGATCACCCTGATAAAATCCGCAATACTCGTCGGGTTTTTTAAAGACGAATGAAAAATATCCGCGAATAAGACAAACAGGCATAAAAGCTGGTGCATTGAAAAAATCGAACCCAGGCGGGCGGAAAAAACAGCAGGTTTTTCCAGAGATGAAACCAGACGTATTATTTCAGCCTGCTTTTCTTCATCTGCATGCAAATCAATACCCGAAGCACGATCAAGAATAAATGTATACAGAAAAAAATCGATTAATTGCGGAACAGAAGTCATGGCAAATATCTCGTCTTCAACAAGAGCCGGAAGGAAAAGCACATTATACATTTGCCAGTTGGAAATTACGTGTATTTCATGGCTTTCCCCCGGCTGCAGCAAATAGATATCGCCTTTTTTCAATATACGCCTGCTGCTGCGGGTAATATGCTCGGCAGATCCGCTAACCGTATAACCTATTTCACAAAACTGATGTCCGTGCCATGAATAGCAGTGACCGTTTTCTGCACAAATCATTTTTACTTTTAAAGGGAAAAATGGTTCCAGATTGATATCAGACGGAAGAAGAATTTTATATGCCACGGATGCAAATTATATTTTTATTATCTATAAAATACAAACGGGTATGATTTTTTTCTTGGGTACGCG
>DNNS01000594.1 GCA_003497555.1 Spirochaetia bacterium | reverse complement strand
CAAACAGCTGAAAGATATAATCCTTGCGGTCGCCGGTGATGCGGTATAAATCTTTAAAAAGCATTCCGGCTTCATGAAAATTACGGCTGCGCAGATGCAGAAAGGCCCTGCCCCTTTTAATGCTTTCTCTGAAAAAACCGGACTGCTTTAATCCGGGATTCTGGGTGAGTACTAACTCCACCTGCTCCATATAAAAAATAGCGCGGTCCGTAAATTTACCTGTTAATCTGGAAAAAACAATAGCAAATACCATGTATATTTTACACGCTTCCTCCGGAAATTTCCCGCTGAGAGCGGAAGTCTCTTTAAAAACTTCCGGTTCCATAGACTGCAGAATATTATAATCGCCGCGCCAGGAATAAAGTCTGAGTTCCTGTTTCAGAAGTTTGATTGCTTCAAGTTCCGGATCGATTTTGTTTTTATGCAGCAGTTCCGGAAAATCCGATGATTTTTTCAGGTAAAAACGGGCGCGGGAAAGAAAGCGGGCAGCCGGGGCAAAGAGTTTCTGGTTAAGAGCTCCGTTCAGGGCATTACGGGCTGAACGGAAAGCAGCTGTATAAAGTTCCGGTTCACTGTCCAAAGCTTCCCGGGGTAATGTATCAGTTAATTTTAGCGCTTCTTCGTAACGGCGGGATTTTAAAAGCGTGTAGGTATTTTCAGGCAAGATGCTTAATTATAGCCTGAGATCGGAGAAAAATGATCTGCTCTGCAGCAGATTATCGATTTCAAAAAAACACAAATCATCTTTTCGGATTTCTTTTTTACAGTTAAGATAATCGAGCAGATTGACTGCCAGTTTTGCCTGCTTGGGAGTCATATGAGGAGATTTGATGTTTTCGCGGGACATTTCTTTCAGTATAATATGAGTCAGTTTGTGGTAGTCGGCAAAATCGATATTTTCATCAAGCTGAAAAATTTCAGTAAGCATCATATTAAGTTTATTTCGCAGAATATCAAGAATGATCTCCTGAAAGGTACTTTGCTTGGCTTGCATCATATTTTAATTATAATTAACTTTCAGATAATATTCAACATTTGTCCATTTTATTTTCTATCTTATGTTATTATACGGTTAAAATCGAGGATATTATTGATAAAATGTAAAAATTTACCAAGAAAACGGATTCTATTGTGTCGAATTGTCTCGTTTTCACATATTACCATAACATTTTTAAAATATTCCTGCAGGGGAATATGAAAAGAAGCGATTAAACGGAAAATACCGTGATAATCATCATTTTCAAGCAGGCCCGGAAGTTTATTTTCAAACTCTGTTAGCATTTTATCAAGTTTATGTTCAACGGGTTCTTCAAACAGTGATGGATTAACAACTCCTGCAGTGTAATTATCTTTTACAATGTTGGAAATGCGTTTGGTGACTTCAGCCATTTCGGCAAATTGAGCGCTTTCTGTACGGAAATCATGAAGGGCTTTGATCTTGAGCCAGGCTGCGTAAATATCGGAGGTACTGCCGGAAAGTCCGGCATCAATTTCATCGTGGCTGAAACCGTAATCACGGAAAATAGTTTTAATTCTGCCGTTATAAAATGCGGTAAGCTGGGGCAGAACATCTGCTGATGACGGGCTGTAAAGCGGAAGCAGTTTTTCTGTTAACAGCAGAAGATTAAGTCTGTAGCCGGCTTCAATGATTATTTTTACCATACCGATGGTTTGGCGCCGCAAGGCATATGGATCGCTCGAACCGGTTGGTGCAAGTCCGGCGCAAAAGCATCCGGTAATGGTTTCGATTTTATCGGCCAAAGCGGCTATTTTTCCCAAATCGCTGCGGGGAAGATTGTCTCCGGCATAACGGGGCAGGTAATGATCACTGATGGCATCGGCTGTTTCCTGATCAAGTCCGTCATGCAGTGCGTAGTAGCGACCCATAATTCCCTGCAGATGGGGAAATTCATAAACCATATGCGACGCCAGATCGTTTTTCATAAGACTGATTACGGAATTGAGTCTGCTTGGGATAACGGATTTTAACTGTAAATTGATTAATTCAGCCGCACTCAAAATGCGTTTGACTTTTTCTGTCATGGTTCCCAAATCTTTCTGATACAGGATTGCGGATAATTTTTCACTCATGGCGCGGAGGCCGTTTTTACAGTCTTCCTTGAACAGAAAACGCGCATCGGAAAAACGCGCGGAAATTACCCTTTGATTGCCGTTTTCAATATATTTTGTCCCGGGAATATTAGCGGTAATGACGAAATTTACGGAAATATTATTTTTTTGATCTGCTGCAGGAAAATACATCTGCTGATCGGCCATTACCGAGGTAAGTACTTCAGCCGGCAGGGTAAGGAAGTCTTGATTAAAAGACGAAAGAACCGGAAATGGGTATTCCGTGAGGTTCACTACCCGCGAAGCTACTTTTTCTCTTTCCAGAATTTTAAGATTTTTTTCTTTTTCAAGGCGGTCAAGTTCTTTATGTATAAGTGCGAGTCTTTCATTGTGATCTGCAAGAACATATGCCTGGCGCAGTACTGCCGGATAATCATCCGGTTTTTTCAGGGTAATTGGGCGATCGCCGTACAGAATGCGGTGCCCGAAAGTATCGGAACTGCTTTTTAATCCGGCGATGGACAGGTCAAGCGGCCCTTCGCTGCTCAGGGCGCAGACCCAGGTTATTGGACGGGCGTAAAGAAACAGGTTGTTTCCCCAGCGCATTTTTTTAGGAAAAGAAAGTTCAGCAATGATTTTTTCAAATTCGCTGCCTATTATTTCCTGCAGGGTTTTGCCTCGTACGGTGATACGGCCGAACAAGGTCTGCCGGTTATTTTTATTTTTGTAATAAATACCGTCCGGCATGCCCATTTTATATTCTATCAGTTTATCAGAAGCAGGCAGACTTATACCGAAGTTTTTGGCAAAACCAGTTCCCGCCGGCGCCGGGGAATTTGCTTTATAGGCCTGGACAAGCGGCGGCCCGTCTTTTTCAATTATACGGTCTTTTCCGCAGGCATCGGAGTCAGTGACCATAACAGCCAGCCGGCGCGGTGTGCTGAAAGTTTTTATTTCCGTAAAATTAAAAGCATGGGTACTCAGCAGTTCGTCTGTTTTTTTTCCAAGTTCATTGCGGGCAGCATCTATAAAGGCGTGAGGCAATTCTTCCGAGCCGATTTCAATCAGAAAATTCATTGCGCCTTCTTTGCAGTCAGGGGAAATCCGAGTTGTCTGCGCATTTCTATATATTGCAAAGCGGTTTTTTTAGCTAAATTGCGTATGCGGGTGATGTAGCCGGTGCGTTCGGTAACTGAGATTACTCCCCTGGCATCAAGCATATTAAAGCAATGTGAACACTTAATAACAAAATCATAGGCAGGAATGACCAAATTGTTATCAAGGCAGCGCTGGGCTTCATTTTCAAAGGCTGAAAAATTGTGAAAGAAAAGTTCAGGATCAGCTATTTCAAAATTATAACGGGAAAACTCATATTCGTTGCGGAGAAAAACATCTCCGTAGCTTATTTTTGCATTATAATCTATATCGTAGACAGATTCGCGGTTTTGAATATACATGGCAAGTCTTTCCAGCCCATAGGTGATTTCGCCGGTAACAGGTGCAAGTTCAATTCCCCCTGCCTGTTGAAAATAGGTAAACTGGGTAATTTCCATTCCGTCCAGCCAGACTTCCCATCCCAGACCCCAGGCGCCGAGGGTGGGAGATTCCCAGTCGTCATGAACAAAACGTATATCATGTTCCTGAAAATTGAATCCAAGTTTTTGCAGGCTG
>DNNS01000729.1 GCA_003497555.1 Spirochaetia bacterium | reverse complement strand
GGGAACGGCTGATAGCAGACCTGCTCCGTCTCCTGTTTTCTGGTCGCCGCCTACTGCTCCGCGGTGGGAAAGATTTTTTAATATGGTAATGCCGTCGGAGATTATGGAATGCTCTGCATGTCCGTTTATAAGGGCTACAAAACCCACTCCGCAGCTGTCATGCTCAAACGATGCATCATAAAGACCGAAATTGCTTTTTTGCTTCTGCATATAATTTTCTGCTCCGCTTTTTGTCAGACTGTTGTCTGCTGAAAAGCGTAAAATTATAGCATTTGCCGATTTTTAGCGCAAATTTCATACGGCAATTAATTGCCGTATGAAAGCCTTTTTTTTTCATAAAATTTAAAATCCATCATGTTCAGGATTTTATCAGCCGTACATAGGCATAATACGCACCGGTAAGAAGAAAGCGGNNAATTGCGCTATGGGCCTTAACGGCTTTTCCGCCTCGGTAATGCCCTGCCCATTTTTCAGAAATGCAATCTTTCCGCCAGGATATTGTTTCCTGATCAATTCCGGAAGTCAGTGCGGTTTTTTCTTCTTTCGGCCATCTGCGCAGTTCTATTTCATACCTGCCGCCTGTTTCCACCAGCAATTCCCAATAACCGTTACCGGCCAGCGCCTCGCGGATTTGTCCCTGATTCCAGGCTATTTCGTTTTGTTCCGCCCGCCAGTCATGACAGGTAAGGCATGTTTCTTTTTCTGCAGTGTTTCCAATGCTGATGGGAATATCTTCACTGATTTTTTCCGAAACGATTTTCCACCATTTTTCATATTCGGATCGCAGTTTTTTTACTAGTGCAGAATGCCCGGCGGAAAGATCATTTTTCTGTTCCGGATCATTTTCAATATCATAAAGTTCCCTGCCGTTTATCAGCCGCCAGCGCTGTGTCATAACTGCGCTTCTGCGCCATTTCAGCGGTTTGGTCAGTCTCTGTGAATCTGTAACTATGACCCTTTCTTTTTTACCGGTAATTTTCCCGTAAAAAAGTTTTTTCAGGCTTTGCCCGTGAAAAGTGCGGCCGGCAGGAATTTTTAATCCGCATAAGTCAGCCAGGGTCGGGAAAAAGTCAATATTGGCGGCCAGCTCCGGTAAATCACGCCCGGTACTTATTTTCCCTGCCGGCCAGCGGATAAAAAAAGGCACCCGGTGCCCCCCGTCGTATTCCCAGCCTTTGACTCCGCGCCTTCCCGCATTGTATCCGTTGATGATAAAACCGTTATTATCAACATCGCAGCCTCCGGCAGTACCGTTATCGGTCATGAAAACCAGAATTGTATTTTCTTCAAGTGAAAGCTCCTGCAGTTTTTTTCTTAAACGGCCGAAGTTTTCGTCGAGATTGGCGATCATACCGTAAAAACAGGCCCGTTCATGATCTACCTTGCCATCATACGGTTCAGAATATTTTTTTTCTACATTAAACGGTGAATGCGGGGCATTGGACGGGATATAGCAGAAAAAGGGATCTGCTTGATTTTCTTCGATAAATTTCAGAGCTTCGCTGAAAAAAACATCAGTGCAGTATCCCTTGAAAGATTGGGGTCCGTGCTCAGTCAAATAAGTATCGTCAAAGTAATCGTTGCCCCACCAGTCCGGAGTCTGGCTGATTCCTCCCCCTCCGTGCGTTACAACCTGTTCAAAACCCCGATCCTGCGGACGATACGGAAAATTATCACCGAGATGCCATTTGCCGAACAAACCGGTTTTATAACCATTGGACCTGAAAGCCTGGGCAATGGTGTATTCATCTTTTCGTAAAAGAGATCTTCCGCCAACCGTATGCCAGACTCCTGTGGAATTGGCATAATGTCCGGTCATCAGGCCGCTGCGGGTAGGAGCGCAGGTTGGTCCTACGTGGAAATTGGTAAGACGAAAACTTTCATTAAAAAAAACATCGATATGCGGTGTTTTAAGTAATGGATTCCCTGTACAACCCAGATCTCCGTAGCCCTGATCATCGGTAAGTACGAATATAACATTGGGTTTGTTTTTCCGCATATATTATAACTCCGGATTTTTCNNAAGCCACAAAACAACTGATTTTCAGTACAAAACAAAGATTTTTAAATTTCGGTTTCGTCTTCGCGCCGGTTTCTGTATTCCATCGGACTCATCTTGTTTTTTTTTCGGAAAATACGGGTAAAATAACTCTCGTCCGGAAAACCGGTTTCGGCTGCAATCTCTCTGATTTTTTTATCGGTTTTAAAGAGCAGCATACAGGCAAGTTCCAGTCTTTTTTTTATTATATACTGTCTGGGTGGATTCCCGAAAAGAGCATTAAATCTGTCGGAAAAATAATTTACGCTTAATCCCATCAGTGCGGCAAGATTCTGCACTGTCATCTCTTTTTTTAAATTACGCTCAATGTAATTGATTACGGCTGAAAAACCGGTTATTTCCGCATTTTTGTTTTCAAAATCTTTAAAGAAAAAAGACAACAGCCGGAGTAAAGCTCCGGATTTTTTCATTTCTGCCGAAATTCCCTGCAGTTTATGATTCTCTGTAACTTCATTAAATAAAGTTATTATTTCAGGTGAAATTTCCCGGTTGATTGGCAATTGTTCAGGACAAAGAGACAGTAATTCTTCCATGTATACCGAATCGGCATGAAAATTTAAATAATAGTGAGATAGTGATTTCCGGCAAAATGACGATTTGAGGCTGAAAACCGGAAAGAGATAAATATGATCAGGAAGCATGGTAATAATCCGGTTATCGGTACAGGTCATATCCGCTTCGCCGCCGGTAATTAAATACAGTCTGTTATGAGGAGCTGCCAACAGATTTTTAGACCAGTCCGGACCGACTTCTGCAAAACCTGCGCGTAAAATATTGAAAGAAAAATTTGATAACAAACTGCTCATGCTGTATTGCAGAAAAATTATATTGGAATATATATATTACGTCAAGCCGGTGGTGCCGGGCCATGCTGATTATAAATTCTATTA
>DNNS01000022.1 GCA_003497555.1 Spirochaetia bacterium | reverse complement strand
AATCCGTGAAATCCGTGTCTGATCTAATTTTTTTTGTTTTTGTCATAGAAAAATATTTAAACTAACATCTGCGAACTCTGCGCGAACCATATTATAATTACTCCGGCACCACTACCGCCATGTGCGGAATGCCGTAACTCTTGCCTTGCCCGTCATGCGGAGGTATTATTATTTTTCCTCCTTTACTCTTCATAATAAATACATCGTCAGTCAATATGAGTTGATCCTTAATACGGTAACTTACTTCCAAATCAGCCGTCTTCCAGCCGGATGGAGGCATATAATCTCCGCTGCGGTTAACCAGCAAAAAAATATTTGCCGGTCTTGAAACAGTAAAGGAATAACCTTTACCCGGAGCCTTGGAATCGCCTCTGGGTACGGTAATACAAACAGCGTTTAAAAACTCTTTGGGAAAATCTGTTATTTCATAACGTTCAGCGCAGCGCATGGTTCCGGTTTTAAATATTTTTACGGAAGCATCGGCCGGCTGAAGATCTTTTATTAAATCATTTTGCGCGAGTGCTGGAGCGTCAGAAGACAGCGCGGATTGAGTTTCCGCGTATAAAGGACTTTGTTCAAGATCAGCATACTTTTTCCCGCTGAAAAAAGCTATGGGTCGTTCCAGAGACGGGCACACAAAAGAGCTGTCTCTTTCGCGAATGGTTAAAATAGAATAATCTTTAATATTATTCTGATAATAGGGCCGCACATTGGTCCAGAACTTGGCAGGTTCGAGCCAGGCCTGATCTCCGGGATTTGCCAATAAAAAATCAGCACAATTTTTAAAAACAAAATGGCTGGAGCCTTTTATTGCCGTGGCATAACCGCCAATGCCGAAAACACTGATATTACGGCAGTCCTGCGCATAAAGAAAACGGGTTTGATGTTCAGTTTTTATACCGTAGATATTTACATTGGCGCTGTTGGAAATTTCACACTGGGCAAAGACATCGGAATCCTGGGCGTGCAGATGATAAAAAGAGAGAGGCTCTTTGCTGTTGCGGATTGATAAATGCCGGTAACTTGGCAGATAGTTATATGCAGACTCTATAAAAAAATTATACCATTTTCCGCCGCCGTTATTTTCAATCAATACCTGCGGAAAAGCTGAAACATAACGCTCTATTTCTTCCGGGTATTTTAAAGCGAATCCATAAGGGCGGAACAGATGAAAGGCCAGGCTGCGCGCTATAGATTTGCTTCCGCATCTCCAGTCAAGAGAATAATTCTGCAATATGTTTTCATTAACGCCCGCTTTGCCGTATCCCCCGGGATGTATGCCCAGAAAAGCAATAACCGTCTGCGCTGAAGCATCATCCGCAGTCTGCACCAGCGGAGTGCCATAGGTACCGCCGAAAAATTGTTCTCTCGATATAATTTGCGACAAGTGATGATGCGTTCCGATTAATTTGGTATTGGATTTAAGGCGCAGGGTAGAAGTAATGAGATAATAACCCTTAGGCAGAAAAACAATTTCATAATTATCAATTGCTTTCTGCAGAGCTTTGGTGTCGTCTGTTAAACTATCGCCTTTGGCTCCAATAATAGCGTCTTTAACATTAACAGCGCCTTCGCTTTCCCGGGAAGGAAACGGTTTGTTCCAGATATGCCGGGAGCAGAGATCAGCGGGCAGAGCTTCGCCGGGCAAACCGGAAAACACATACTCTCTTTTTTTATTGTTTACATAGGGAAATGTTTCAAAAGAATATTCTTTATAATCAAGAGGTTTAACCGCAAAAGCAAAATGCTTTACTATAAACCAGCCTGCCGGACTTGCTTTCTGTTCTTTATTCACAAAAGCGGCATTTTTAATATATACATTGTTAAAATAAAAATCACGTTCACTGCTGATAACGCAATTTTCTGAAGAAGATTTTTCAAACTCGATTATGCTGTCAATCAGGCTGATACTGCCGTTAAACGGAGAGTTTGCAGGCTGCGCTTCACTTAGAATCGCCGTGGTAATACCGGCGCATTTTATCTGCCAGCCTACAGCAATAAAGGGTCCGCGGGATTTATTAATAAAAGCAGCTTCCGTTTGACCGAACAGTTTTACATAAGCCATTACCGGTGTGGGCTGGCTGCCGGTATCATCCTCTTTAAACTCAGGAGAAAATCCCCGCGTATCAATGCCTATTCTGCCGCCAATCACCGTGATGTCATGATGAGAGCCTCCGCTGCCGGATGCGCCCCGCATGCCGGTGTGACCGTGACGGGCATCGATGGTAACGCTTTGAACGCTTGAGCCTTCTGCTGCCTGCATGCGCAGGCCGACAGCTCCGCTGTTGCCTTCGCCGATTATAATATCCAGATCGTAGAAAAACTGGTTGTATTGATTGGCTGCCATTACTTTTTCCGGATCACTCATGATTTTTAAACCGGTTTTGGGAGGCGAACAATTTAAAAAATGAATAAATATTTTTTTCTGCTCCGGATCCGTAAACCCGGAGGAACGCGGAGCGAGCATCAGTACCGCGCGCTTTTGCGGGTCTTTTGCGGAACCGGTAAGGGCGCAGGCTCCTCCTTCCGTGCTGATTCTGCCGTTGGCCCTGACATTAAGCAGATTTCTGCAGATAATGGAATCTGACAGTAAATATGTTCCGGGAGGGAAAAAGCAGATCAGGTCATGGTCACGGCTGAAATCAACCGCAGCCTGCACTGCTTTGGTACAGTCTTTTTTGCCGGTAGAATCAGCATTAAAAGGCGCTGCGGTTACATCTGCGTAACCCAGAGCTGCCAGTTTCTGATTGCCAAGTTCGGGAGGTATGGCAAGATCCATACCCTCGGGAACCGGCTCTTTATTAAGCGGAAGAATATACGGCTCAAAGGTTTTCCATAATTCTTCACTCAGATTATTTTTTTTCTTTATTACTTCAATAAAATCCGTATCAAATTTCTGTTCCGTGGCTGTGAGCAAGGCGCATAGAATGAGCAGAAAATAGTGTGTTTTAATTTTTATCATGATAATTTTCCTTCGAAAATTTAATTATTACGTGGTCTCGCGACCACAATCTTTCCCTTTAACCATGTAATTTAAAGGGTTTCGCGCAGAGCTCGCTGAGCCCGCGGAGGGGTTGATCAACATCGTGGTTGATCTCTGCGCCCTCTGCGAGAACACATTTTCATACTTCGACGTGCGCAGTACAAGTCGTCTCGGGTGTTCAAGTTGAACATGATGACTCCTTCGAAATACTTTATACTGCCGCTAATTTCGGTTAAAATAGATTCGCGAATACACACGAATGAAATTAAAATTTCTGATTTTTAATTATTTAACCTTAATATAATATTCGTGTCCATTCGTGTTAATTCGTGGATCAATTAATTTTTTTGCGTGTGCTTAAATCATACCTATTTAGTAAGACAAAACACACCGACAAACGCACATCCTCCTCAGTGTTACAGTTATTTTATTACCTTTTATTAGTCTTAAACGGCACCACGTCTCCGGTTTCCAGAAAAAACTTCAGTATACGTTCCCGCAGGGTAAGCGCGATTTCGCGGCTTTCCGGTTCATCAATAATATTTCTGCATTCTCCGGGGTCTTTTTTCAGATCATAAAGCTCGTCTTTTTCATAAAGCCTGAGCACATATTTATGCGTGTGTGTCCGGCACATAACAGCCTTGCCGTGTTCGCCGTTTTCGCTTCTGTGCATCATGACCCGCGGATAATACATGCCTTCCGGTTCACTATTATTGCCGGTTGTTTCAGTGCAATGCTGTTCACCGGCCAGGCGTCCGCCTTCACAGAAAACAGCGTCGCGGTGATGGGGATTGTCTTCGGCAAAAAGCGGAACCAGCGATTTACCGAAATGAGTATAATCAGGTTTAATTCCAGCCAGATCAAAAACCGTAGCGGGGAAATCAACCAGTTCAGTTAGAGCGCTGCGCACACCAGGTTTTACCGGAACATTTTTGGGCGGTTTAATTACCAAAGGCACACGGGTAAGAACGTCTTCAAAAGAATTCTGGGATTTTTCCACTACTCCGTAATCTCCGGTATAATCTCCATGATCGGAAAAGAAAAAAACCACAGAATCATTATATATGCCGGCCTGACGCAGGGCATTCATAACCAAACCGAACTGATGATCAATGCGGGAGCACATGCCGTAATAAGTTGCGCGCAGTTCTGCCCAGCGTTCTTCATTCCATGAACCCATGCCCAGTTTTTTTTGCAGGCCGCTTAGCATGGCGGATTTACCCTGCCACTCAGAAATACGCTCCGGCAGTTTGCTGCGGTCAATCATGGAATACCACGGATCTTCCACAGCATAGGGAGGATGCGGGTAAGACAGAGCCAAAAAAAGGCAGAGGGGTTTATCAGCCGGACGATTTTTAATTTGTTCTATGGCCTCATCAACAATAGCCCAGTCGGAATCATAGTGCACAGTATCTCCACCGGTTTCAAGTTTTCCGGCAAAAAATGAATAATAAGAATCGCTGCCCGGTTTACCCCGCCATTTTTCTGCGTCAGCTTGCGCCCGTAAAGACTGCAAGTTTCTGCCTTTATATGATTTTTCTCCTTTTACCTGAAAACGTTCATGGCAATAAGGATCAAAAGAATTTTCACCCGGAACCAGATCATTTTTGCCTCCCCACCATACATGATAACCGCTGTCTTTTAGAGTTTTAAGCAGCACCGGTTCATCCGGCTGCAGCATATAAGACATGGAGCGGTGGCCGCGCGTATGCAGATACCAGCCGCTCATGAAACTCGCGCGGCTGGGTGTGCATACCGGATTCTGACAGAAAGCGTCTTTAAAAGATACGCCGTCTTCTGCGGTAAGTTTATCGAGATTGGGAGTTACTGCCGCCTGGTTTCCCAGATGGCGCATTCCGTCTGCCCGCATTTCATCGGGATTAAAAATAATGATATGCGGGCGACGGGAATTCATATTTTTTAAACCATTTTCCCGTTAGCCAGCGGGCACTGAATTATGCAGGCTTCAGCTGTAACGGGCCGATATTTTTGAATGGGATCAGTTTTTTTCAAAGCTGCGGCCAAAGATGTTTCGTCAATTTTTTCCGGCGGTTTGGTGTAATCGGTTTTGGCACCGATATACTGCATGCCGTCTTCTCCGCACAGGGCAAATTTACATGACCAGTCACAGTGTTTAGTACTGCGCGCCACGTAGGTTCCTGTACAGTTTTCAAGTTTAAGCTGAGTTTTTTTATCAGGATTAAGCGCATTTGCCGGGCAGGCTTTAATGCAGGCCTTGCAGTCGGCGCAGTAATCCGCAACTTTTTTATTTTCCTGCACTGCGGTTTCTTCCAGCTCCATATCGGTCACTACCGCGATAAATCTCTGATTAATACCGTATTCTTTGGTATACAGGGTATTGTTCCAGGTAAGATCTCCCAGGCCGGCAGCCCAGGCTTCACAGGCATTAATAGACGCGTCGGAAATATATCCGCGCGGCGAACCAACGTGAGAACTTACTCCGGTTAAGTCGTAAGTAAGAACCGCCTTTTTACCCAGGCGCTGAAGTTTTTTTATTAGAGTAACAGCAGCCATACCCAGCATACGCAAAGTCTGATAAGAGGTCAGTACATACGGCCCAACAGCTTCTGCCGGCGGTTTTTCGGCACGTTCTACTGTTGCTCCGGGAAAATGTATTCCCATAACAATTACACTGCGGGCATCTTTGAGATAATCAAAAGGAGAATAAATTTTTCTGTTTACAGTTTTAATTTGGGGATTAAATTCCTGAAAACGGTCATTTTTATCGGTAACCAGATAATACTCTTCATTTTCTTTTATACTGCGCAGCTGATCGGAAAGTTTTTTTATGCGCTCTGCTGAAGCAATTCCTACCAAATCTGCTCCGGCGCTGCGTGCGGCCTGCTTTACAAATTCAGTTGGAGAATTTTTATGAATGGTAATGGATCCGTCAAGCGGTACAACCGCGGTTGTAAAATTAGCGCTGGTAACAATAACTTCGTAACGGCAGAAATCACTGCTTTGTTCCTGAGCGCTGTAACCCGCTGCGCTTGCGCATTTTTTCCCATCTATTTTTGAACGCACCATGGCAGAATAGCCCAATTTTGCCAGTTCCCGCGAAATATCATAGGCGGTAAAATCTGTAAAATAATGAGCAACAGATTCATTAACACGCAGCATGGTTTCAGGCTTGCCGGCTCTGAGCTGCTGAATGGAAAGTTCGCGCCCTGAAAGTTCCGGCGGAATGGTAAGTTTAAAAGGAAGAATTATTAAACTTGCTGCATCCGGCATGGTATCTTTAATCTTGATACCGTTTTTCTCAAGATCAGTCGCGTCAGCAAAAACCACAGCATCCATATTGCCGTTATAAGCCATGGAAATTACCTTGTCTATAACAGCGCGATGTACCGGCAAATCCGCGTTTGGTTTATAATGTCTTATACGGCGGAAAGTGTCAGTATATTTTGGATCTTTTTCGCGCAGGTTTTTGGGCAAACACCATCTGAGGCAGCTTCCGAATTCTCCGCCGCGCATGCCGTGTTTTTTTATCGTATCTAAAATAACGGCTTCATCAACTTTTTCGGGTATTTTTAAATCAAGATCAAGATCAAAATGCTCGCCCCAGGCGCAGCGCCATAGATTTTTATTGCAGAATTTATATTTTTTGTCTTCGATTTCTATTTCTTTTGTTCCATTAACTTCTTTGCGGTAGGCGTCAGTCATGCAATGCTTGACGCATTCCATACAGCGATCGCAGACCGAGCCGGGTTCCAGCAGCGGATTAGGCAGCAAATCAGCATCGGTTATAATTGAAACATATCGACAATGCGCTCCGTATTCCGGATTAAGCGCCAGGCCGTTCCAACCTAACTCTGCCAGGCCGGCAGTAACCGGAGAATAAATATTTGACATATCCGGCGCAAAAACAGCATTGAGTTCCTTGTAATTTCGGTAGCGCCAGATATTACTGCCGGCAATGGGTATGGATTTATAGCCGCGGTCATCAAAAAATCTGGCAATTTTAAAAGAAATAAAGTCGAGTTTTTCATTCATAACATACTGTACAGAATAAGGCCCGATATCCTGCGGATGCGGGCGGCCGCCCAGTTCAATGCACGGGTCAAGATGATGCAGGCCGATAACTACTACGCTTTTGGCTGACGGCAATATGCCTTGCGGACTCATCATAATCGGCGCTTTGGCAAAACGCTCAATATTGGCTACGCCGGCAAGGTCGCAGCCGATAGAATAGGCGTACTCTTTTACTTCCTGGGTAAGCGGTATATTTTTCATGATTAACTCCTATTCAATATTATTTAATGATAAATAATATTGAATAAATAATTATAGTAATATTTTTGAAAAATTTCAAGTATTTTTATAAATTTTTTTAATCGACAGGCTTGTTCAGATGTCGGCCGCTGACAGCTATAGTACCAGAAAAGACTAGATTTGCATAGTCATGGACAACGTGATGAATTGCACTCAAAAGAACATTTTGAGACATTTGCATCCACTTTATCGGTCTATTATTTACCCTTTTCTTCATTGCTTGTCGCAGCAATCTTTTTCAAAAATAGATTTACTCGCCAATATCCAATTTTCGCATGTTCTATTTCAACTTTAATTTGTTTTGCAGTTTCGGCGTATGGAGTATTCGGCCAATTTGGTTTCAGATTATTCTTCTTTTTATATAAAAATTTATACCGGCAATTATTTCTTCAATTTTTGAATTTGATAATTTCCCGATTTTTTCACCAAGTTCAGATTTATTTATTGTCGTTATTTGAGTTATATTTGCAATACATGATTTTGGCAAATTCCCTTCGCCTTTTAATAATCTGACATTTCCAATTATATTTGCCCATTTCTGATTTGATGTTAGTAATACAACCGATACAGTATTTATATTGCTTATATTAAATGAATCGTTTGAAATGATTACAACTGGATGTGAATATCCTGGTTCAGAACCTTTAGGTTCACTTAAATGAAGCCAATAGATATCCCCCTGAAGAATTACCATTTGTCTTTAATTATCTTTTTAAAAAGTTTTAAGGACTGTTTAATCGGCATACCATCCTCAGGCAGATTAATATCTTTTAATGATCTGTTGATTTTATTTATTAATTCAATACTTTCATCTTTATTATATAAATATTCAATTGCTTGTGAAAAAATTTGACTTTTAGGCAACTGGTATTTTTGGGACATTTCTTCAACATGATGATATATATCTTCATCGATAGAAATTGCAGTTTTAATTGCCGGCATAAACATATCCTTTATTTTATTAGTTATACCGATAGTATAACTAATAAAATGTAAGTTGTCAAATTTTTATTTGAGATAAAATTTTAAAGGCTGAAATTGGCGCACAATGTACGCCGTTATCTGAAGTTGCGGAATTGATCGCACCCAAGAGCGGTGGCTGTAATCCCCCTCATTACAAGATTATCCCATACCCCTAATCAGCTTAAAACTATACTGCTTTTTATACGATGATTAATCATCATATTACAGGAGGTTCAAATCTATAAAGTTGTACTTTTTTCTATCGGAGTAGCAAAAAGGTCTTTTTTGCAAGGAAAATGATATGTTTTGATAAAAACTACTTTTTGTGCGGTGCATCAAAATATCATGTTTTTCCAGTGTTTTTCGTATATTTTAGAAAAACTGCAACATTATAGGTTCAAATATGGACAAAGTACAATAAAATTAAAATGCCTATGCATTTCATTTTGCCGGTATCTCTATCCACACTTTTTCGGCCTTGAACATCTCAGCAACCATTTTCCGTATTTCTTCCGGCGAGAGTACAGCTGCGGTCAAAGGATCCATCATTACAGCCTGATAGATTAATTCTTTATTACCGGACAAAATACCTTTTACTGCGAGTTCCTGGACATTAATATTCGTGCGGTTCAGGGCTGCGCACTGCGGAGGCAGGTCCCCGACATAGCAGGGATGCACTCCCAGGCGATCAACAAAACAGGGCACTTCCACACAAGCTTGCTGCTGCAGATTGGTGATTAGCCCGGTGTTTCTGACATTGCCGTTAAAGCGGAATATTTTGTTACTCACCACAGCGTGTATAATATCCGGCGCGTATTCAACGCTTTTTTCGCTGAAACAAACAGGATTTTTTGATTGGGACATCTTGTTAACATTAACATCATGTTTTATTCTTTTTTTGCCGATAGTCCGGTAATAATACATACTGGTTCCGTCCCAGCCGCGGTAGCCGTCGTATTTTTTTATCAGATCATTTCTTTTTCGGAAATACGGCAGATACTCCGACAAATGACCGCTGGTTTCAGTCATGAAATATCCGGTTGCTTTCATCATTTCGATCCGGTATTTTTCATCGTACATCTCTTTTACCAGCGGTTTTTCAGTTCCACGGGGAGCCGGCCGGCCGAGTTTCTTCCATATTTCAGGATATAAATCCCTGCCCTGATGTTCAAAGCGCAAGACCCAGGCCATGTGGTTAATACCGGCAATCCAATAATCGATTTCCGGCTGGGGAATTTCCAGAAAATCAGCCAGACGGCGCACGGTGCCTTTTACCCCGTGGCATATCCCCACAGCTTTCATTTTAGTTGCTTCATTTATTGCCCAGGTAATCATGGCCATGGGATTAACATAATTGATAATCAAGGCCTCAGGGCACAGCTGTTCGGCTTTTTTACAGATAGCAATAACTTGCGGAATCAGACGCAGCGCCTTAAATACACCCCCGGGCCCCAACGTATCTCCGACAACCTGATCAATGCCGTATTTTTTTGGTATAAGATTATCATGCTTTAATACCCCGGTCCCGGGAGTATCTATCATGATAACAATAAAATCAGAGCCTTCAATAGCTTTATCAATGCTTGTTGTTTTGGAAATGACGGCAGGCAGATGATTATCATGCACCAGCCGGCTCAATAACCGATTAGTGTTTTCCAGTTTTTGTGTATTAATGTCCATCAGCGTAATGCAGGAATCCTGCAGCTCTTCATAAAGCAAGACATCATTAATTATCTTCTGGGAAAAGATTGTACTCCCGGCACCTATAATACTGATTTTTTTCATTGGCTATTCTCCTGTATTCGTAAATATATTATATATTATTTTTCATCCAAGGGAATGGACAATTTATATATTGATGGACAAAATAAATTTTTTTATACAATCCGGCGAAGTATATAATTAAGAACGGCAGGCAGCTATTCATTTCACAAAAAACGCTGTTGCCGGAGAGCCTGCATTGT
>DNNS01000137.1 GCA_003497555.1 Spirochaetia bacterium | reverse complement strand
AAGATAACGCCGATAAAGCAAGGCAGATCAGCAGTACGATTTTCAGCACCAACGATTATCTTGATTTGCAGATATCCCTCTCTTATGCGCTTTTCAAACTGCATTTAAATAATAAAGCCGAACGCGCGCTTGCGAAGGCGGTACTCATGGCCGGAAGCGAAAACCGGCATACGCTTTTTCTGAAAGCCATGCTTCTACGGGAAAAAAATCCGAAAGCGGCGCTGCAGATTGCCGGTCAGGCTGCCAAAACCCCCATGCAGCCGGGCAGCGCATTTTATAAAATTTATTCCTATATCCAGGCGGATGCAGCAACCAATTATTTTCCGGAGGTCTTCAGGGAATGAGAATACATCTGCTTTATTCTGCAGATTCCATTGTTTATGAACACCCTCAGCTGCTGGCTGCCGGGGCATTCTGCGGCGGATTAAAGCCGCTCACCGGGCACAACTCCATTCCTTTCCCTCCGGGAACCATTCTTTATACCCTGCCGGGGCGTCTGCCGACAGGCATAAATCCCCGCACCCGGAAACCTGAAATCCTGCAGGAAGTTATAATTAACGGCAAGAAAAAAATTCCTGAAGCAGTTGCAGTCTTTCTGCCTCCGGCTTATACGCGTCTGTTTTTTCCGGCTGCAGAAATAAAAAAAAATATCACGCTTCCCATGTGGGCCTATACAGCCTGCGGTTCGGCGCAGGGAATAAATATGGCAAGCGCACTGCGTATTGATCCGGATACCAGAAGCGATGTGGCCAATTATCAAAACCGCACCCTGCTTAATCAGCTGATAAAAAAAAAACTTACATATACTAAAAACAGTCTATACCGGCAGCTTTCCGTATGCGCCCTGGAATATGACTGTTTTGCAGCCAAAAATGTTTTCTATGAAAGATGGGAAGCTCCGGTTCCGACTTCCCCGGTATGCAATGCCGGCTGTTTGGCCTGTATTTCCCTGCAGGAATCCGAATGCTGCCGGTCGCCCCAGGAGCGGATAAAAAAAAGCCCGGAGCCGGAAGAAATCAGCGAACTGATTATTAATCATTTTAATAAAGCGCCGCAGCCCATTGCCAGTTTCGGCCAGGGATGCGAAGGAGAACCGCTGTGCAATGCAGAAATAATTTCCCGGGCGCTGACATTAACGCGCAGGCATACCTCCGGCGGGGTGATCAATATCAACACCAACGGTTCCCTGCCCCGGCAATTCGGGAAAATAGCCGGACATGGACTTGATTCCGTACGTATAAGTATTTTTTCCTTCCGCGAGAATCTTTACCGGCTGTATCACCGTCCGCTTTACGAATTCGATAATGTGCTTAAGACCATGCAAAACGCTTTTCAGCGCAATCTGCATGTGTCGGTAAATCTGCTGCATTTTCCGGGAATTAACGATACGGCTGAGGAACTCTCGGCGATTTTAAATGCGCGGGATAAATACGGATTTAATATGCTGCAGATCCGCAATCTGNNAATCTGAATATTGATCCGGCCCGTCTGCACGGTTTTTCCGGGCTGGGCGGGCGATTTATCGGCGTTCCCGAAATGATCAGGGAAATTACCAGGCATGATCCGCAGATGATGTTCGGCTATTATAACCCGTATTTTGAAAAATAAATTTTGCGTCTGAATATACCGATCATCAGATATGGACAATGATCAGCTGATTAGTCTTTTCATGGATTATATCAGTTTTGAAAAGGGTTTCTCCGGGCACACCATTGAAGCTTACGGACGCGATTTGCGCTATTTTGCCGATTTTCTGGAGCAAAACGGATCTGTTAATTTCAGGGAAATAAATTCCGCCCTGCTTGACGCTTTTATTCTGGAAAGGGCAAAACAGGAAAGCAGCCGCAGTATTGCCAGAAACATGGCAGCCCTGCGGAAATTTTACCGCTTCTGCATTAATGATAATCTGCTGCAGATGGAAATGCCGCGTATTTTATCGCCGCGTTTTGTCCACAAGCTGCCGGAATACCTTAATGAGAACGAAATCAACCGGCTGCTCGGTACCGCCGATACCTCAAGGCGAGACGGCCTGCGCGATCTGTTGATGATCGAAATGCTTTATGCCTGCGGACTCAGGGTATCGGAAATCAGGGATTTAACCCCGGCCCGTATAGATACCGGGGCTGAAATTGTCAAAGTGCTTGGGAAAGGCGCCAAAGAAAGAATAGTACCGGTACACAGGCGATGTCTTCTGCTGCTTGAAAAATATCTGAAGGAATCAAGGCCGCTCTACCCCAAAAGCGGCAGTACGGATGCTCTTTTTCTTGGTAAAAACGGCGGAGCATTAAGCAGAATCAGCATCTGGAAAATTATAAAAAAACAGGCGTACCGGGCCGGAATCAGGAAGAAAATTTCGCCGCACACTTTCCGGCATACCTTTGCTACGCATCTAATAAAAAACGGCGCGGATTTAAGGGCAGTGCAGGAAATGCTCGGGCATGCCGATATCAGCACAACGGAAATTTATACTCATCTGGAAATCATGGATTTGAAAAACCAGCACCGTAAATATCATCCGTTTTATCAAGCCTGATTTTCGGGAATAATCCGTTTTTTCTTAATCTGTCTGCAGGTTCTGATGAGGGTATGATTTTTTTTCTTGNNTACCCAAGAAATAAATTTACACCTTTCTGATGATCAGGCGTACTCCGGAAATTACCGCACCCGCAGCCAGAACCGGTACTCCGGCCGATATGTAAATATCCGCCAGATTGAAAATGACAGCAGTGTACTGCCCGGGGGCGTATTTCCAGTAAATAAAATCAATCCCGCAAAAGGGAGGAAGCAGCATAAAAAAAAGATTCCCTGCAGCGCCGCAGACCAGCAGCATGAAACCCGCCTGAAACAACCCGCTGCCTGCTGCAGCCCAAAAACACATAAGCATATAAAGCGCCGAAATTCTTGATATAAGTATAATAGTTGCGGCCGGGAGCCGATCAGAAACAGGAAGATTTAAACCCGGGGAAAAAATTATAACGAGAGCTGCAGCCAGGCTGAGAAAAACCAGATACCGCAATTTTTTTATTTTTTTTAATATCAGCACGGCAGTACCGATTAGAAAAAATATAAGCGCTGCCCCGGCTAATTCTCCAATTGCCGGTTTTAAAAACAGACCCGGCAAAGCTCCGGTTCCGGTATGATTAAAAGCCGGCTTGAAACCGAACTGCCCTTTGTATAAAAATGATTTTGTCTGTAAAAAAAAATATACGGATAATTTGCTGATCAGATCAAGCAGCAAAAGGCCTGAAAACCACATGGCTGTAATTTTTTTTTTAAAAATAATAAAAACCTCCGGTATGATGTTTTAATTAATCTTCTATATAATTGAAACATCCTGCAGGCGTGGTGGTAGTTTATAAAGGCACCTTGAAATAAACAATCGTGCCTTTATCAAGCGAGGAATAAATATTCAGCCGGCCCTTAAGCAGAATACTTTTTTTTACCATTCCCTGTATGCCCTTGCTTTCGGTATTCTGAATTTTACTGATGTCAAAACCCGAGCCGAAATCGCGCAGAAAAACAAAAAGAAAATTGTTCCGGCTGTGTATTTTAAGAATGACTTTTTTGGCGCCGGAATGCTTTAATATATTATAAAAGCTTTCCTGGATAATTTTAAATACTATGGAAGAAATAAACGCGTTTACCGCAGGCTGCGGTTCGGGAAATTCGCATCTGATGCGCAGATTAAAAAGGTTTTCATATTCTTCAATTGTCTCGAGCAGAGAGGTAAAAAGCCCCTTTTGCTTGATTCGTTCCGGAGAATACATTTTATAAATATGCTTGATATTGGTAAGAATATTTTTATTGGCTGCAATCAGATGATCAAGGCGTTTTATAACTCCGCCCGTGTCTTTCTTTTTAATTACCCTTCTGTCGTTTTTCTGCAGATCTTTTTTTAAAATGCCGAGGGAGAGTCCGGAGGCTGCCACCATCTGGGAAATGGTATCGTGAAGAATTTCCGAGAGATTTTCCCTTTCCAGCTGCTCGATGCGCTCAATTTCTTCGTTCTTTCTGGCTAATTCGCGGTTTTTACTTTCCAGATTGCGGTTCTGCTGCAGAAGCAGCCTTTTATATTCATAATTTACAATGGCATTACTGACAATGTTTCTAATAGACAGATACAGGTTGATATCATACGGTTCAAGGCGCGGATCTTTTTTCCCGCCGGCAATCATGAAATAACCGTACGTGGCGGAACGGCTGTAAAAAGGAACCACCAGCGCATATTCCAGATCAATCATTTTCCAGAGTTTCTTGCGCCCGATGCGGTCAGCCATAGCCTTGATATTACGGTTGCATAAAATAAAATCCTCGAACAATTCCCAGGGCGTATAAATATGCATGTTTTTTTCAGCCGGAGCCCTGCCGCCGATTATGATGGATTCCTTTTCTTTGATGATACTGCGCATGATTTTACTGTGTTCGATAGACAGATTGAAAATATCGGAAAGCAGGAAGGATACGCCGGTGCGTTCTGCGGTTTTGGCTAATGATTTGATGAAGCAGGTGTCGGCTCCGGCAGCAAAAACCCGGCTCCAGGAGCTGGCGGAAATCAGATTGATATTGGAAAGCGGCCGCTGCAGACGGAACATGATATCGCGCGCCGAAACCAGAATTTTATTGATACTGTTCAGCCGGTAGAGACGGTTAGAAAGCTCGGTCAGTATGGCGTTATCGTTGAGTATGCGGGAAACAGAGGGATTGCGCATAACCTTAGGCAGTACAAAAAACCGGCTTTATATCAACGCGTTAATTGCTTTCGCCGGTTAATTTTTTCATGGCATCCCTGATTTCGGCCGCTTCTTCATAGCGTTCTTCTTTCACTGCAATATCGAGTTTTTTCTGAAGCTGACCGATTTGATCATTGGCTTTTCGGCTTACGGAAGAAACGGTTTCGGGAGCCGCGTCAGGCTTTTCGGCATTATCATGATTATCGTCGATAATTATGCCGGATTCATTGATAACATCTTCACAAAGATATATCTGTTTGTGAAAACGCAGAGCCAGGGCAATGGCATCGGACGGGCGGGAATCGATTTCAATAAGATCGTCGTGCCCGCTGCCGGGAATAATAAAGAGTTTGGCATAAAAAGTGTTGTTTTTTATTTCGGTAATATGGATTTCTTTCAGGGTATAGTCAAGATTTTCAATAATGGTTTTAATCAAATCGTGTGTCATGGGACGCGGCGGCGAATTTTTCATCAGTACCATAGAGATAGACTGGGCTTCCATCGGGCCGATAAAAATGGGGACCATTTTATTGTTGATGGTATTTTTAAGCAGTACCAGAAAACCGATATCGGTAACCGCTACGCTGTGAATAAACGCTTCGACCAGATTCACGTTTTCTCCATGCCGGCAAGCTCGATATTATCAATAAGCCTGATATGATCAACATACACGGCAGACAGTAAAATGCTGTTTATGTCAATTTTGGTACAGGCTTCGAGCGTGAGTTTATTTCTGATTTCAGTATAATCAATTTTCAGATTTTTTTCAAGAAGCATATTTTCCACAGCCGCTAATATTTTTCCTGCGTTTATTTCACCCTGGCGGACAAGTTTTTGCGCATGCCCGAGAGCAGAACTCAGAGCAAGCGCCCGTTTACGCTGGTCGGGGTCAAGATAAATGTTGCGGCTGGACATGGCAAGTCCGTCGCTATCCCTGATTAAATCACAGGGTATAACGGAAACCGGCAGGTTAAGATCTCGGCACATGCTGTTTATAAGAAAATACTGCTGATAATCTTTTTTGCCGAAATAGGCGCGATCAGGCATTGTTACATTAAAAAGCTTGAGTACTATGGTTAAAACTCCCTGAAAATGCCCGGGACGGTAAGCGCCGCAGAGAATATCGGCATTTTTATCGGAATTTACCCAGGTACAGTGCTCAGGCAGATAAAAGGAACCTGCTTCAGGCAAAAAAAGAACATCAGCCAGTCCGCAAAGCAGGTTCTGATCGCGCTCCAGCGGCCGCGGGTACCTGGTATAATCTTCATTGGGCCCGAATTGGGCCGGATTAACAAAAATGGAAACAATACAAATGTCGTTTTCCGCCCGGCAGCGTTTAATAAGGGTTAAATGCCCTTCATGCAGGGCCCCCATGGTAGGCACCAGCCCGGCAGAGCGGCCTTTTTTTTTCTGTTCCCTGATAAATTCATACAAATTATTAATTTCTTTATAAATATTCATTTTCCGGACCGATAATAGTATAATTACATAATCTGTTATAGTCAAATACATGTAATGTTTTTACTATGGCTTAAATCACGCAAACGGGAGTTTATATGCCTATAGAACTAAAAGACGAGCATATTGACAAACTGGCCCATCTGATTGCCGGGCTGTTTACAGAACATTTTTGTTCGGAAAAAATAAATTTCCGCGAATTTACCGAAAAATTCGATGATTCGGTACGGATTTTTCAGGGCAAGATTAAAGCCAAAACACCAGAATTGTGGAATGCCAGAAGCGTTTCGGCTGAAGGAGCAGTTCCCAGGCCTTACGATCTTGACTATTTTTTAGCCCGCGGAGCGGATATGGGAAGCGGAGAACCCGATACGAAATCCTTAATCCCGGAAGAAAAGATTTTTATTAATAAAGATATTTTCAGGCAGAAACTTGCCGGAGTAAAATTTTCGGAAATCAGCCCGGCTGTTGAAAACAAACTGCTCTCTGATCTTAAGGAAGAATCCATCGGCATGAACGAGCGTGAAATCATGATTTATTTTAATCTGATTAAACTGGAGCAGCTGGGCGCCGATTCCCCTTCCGGCAGTTCCTCTGCGGAATGCTCCCAAAATCAATGCGTAAAAATATTAGA
>DNNS01000228.1 GCA_003497555.1 Spirochaetia bacterium | reverse complement strand
TTTGAAAACTGGGAATTTGTGAGGATTAAACATGCGCTTCACGAAGCAGTGTTTATATTGTATAATTTTGCATGTCGAAAAATAAATGGTGGAGCACCTGGGCGCCATACTGGGATAATATCGAAGACAGGCACTTCGGCCTTTTTGCTTTAAGTAAATATCTGCCCTATATAAAAGAACCGGCTCTGGTCATCGGGGCAGGTCAGGGCATCATTGTGGAGCAACTGTTAAAAACCGGTATAAAAACCTGCGGCCTGGACCTTGATCCCGAAATGATCCGCATTGCCAGGGAAAGACGGGGAATCGAAATTATACAGGCAGACGCCGGTAAACTCCCGTTTTCAAATCACAGTTTCCAATCAGTTATTATTTCATCCGGAGTACTAGATTACACCCCTGATAAATACGCAGCCGGAAATATACTTGCAGAAGCCCTGAGAGTATTAATTCCCTACGGTCATTTATTTGCATCTTTTTACACCCTTTCTCCGGAAGTCGAAAAAGAATATAAAAGTATTGGTATTATTACTTCTTCGCCCATAGAAAACGCACCGGATTATCCGGATATGTCTTTTTACCATATCCATCGTTCCTTTAAAATGTTTCAGGCAGTTCAAAAAGAAAAAATTCCCTTGAAGTTTATCAATACACTGGTAAAATGGACAGGGCACAGTTGTTTTTTCTCCATGCTGCNNAAGTTATTTTTTCTCCATGCTGCGCTTTATAAAACTTGGTATTTTCCTTCCCGCAGAGCTTAAAAAAGACAATATCATCATAAAAGAAATTATCAGCCGTGCTTTTAAAAGGGACGGTTTACTGCCTGAAGATCTTTTCAAACACGCTCCTGTGAATGTCCCATACCGCAGTGCCGGACAAATTGAAAATCTGCTGAACGAAACGATTAAGCTTCCCTACTCATTAAGCAGGTACAGGGATTGCTTCATTACCCATTTTCATAANNTTAGTTATTCCAGAGCCAAACGCCCGGCAGTTGATAATTTAACCCTGCACATTCCCAGGGGATCAATCTATGGTTTGCTTGGACCAAACGGGGCAGGTAAAACAACCATCCTTGCCCTGCTTTGCGGATTATTAAAACCGGACAGCGGAAATATTGATTTTTCAGATTCCATTGATAAAAAAAATATCAGAAAACATATCGGCTTTATTCCCCAGGAAATCGCCATTCATAAAAAACTTACTGCTATGGAAAATTTGCATTTTTTCGGAAGTTTATATAATATGAATAAAAATGCTATAGAAAAATCAGCAGAGCATCTTCTCGAAATAGTACGTTTAACCGATAAAAAAAATGATCTTGTTAAAACCTTTTCGGCAGGAATGATGCGAAGGTTAAATCTGGCGGCAGGCTTGCTTCATAATCCTGATATTATTCTGCTTGATGAGCCGACAGTTGGCATTGATCCCCAATCCCGAAATTGTATATACGAGGCAATAGAACAGTTAAAAAAACAGAAGGTTACAATTTTATACACAACTCATTATATGGATGAAGCGTACCGTCTCTGCGACACCCTGGCCATTATTGATCACGGGCAAAAGCTCCTTGAAAGCAGCCCCGGGGAAATTGTTGGCAAATATGGAATGCACATACTGCAGATTGAGCTTCCCGACGGAGATCAGGTTGAATTCTTCAAGACGTTTTTGGCATCTGTCCCGTCCGTGTATGCGGTCTCGCCTGCCGTTGATAATGAAAAGGGTATAACCGTTTATTTTGAAAATTCCCGCCCGGCTCTTGAATGCATCCAGGATATTTCCAAAAAAGCCGATGAAAACTCCATAGTTATTAAAATATGCAGTGTCCGCGAAGCTGATCTCGAGAGTGTATTTCTCGATATTACCGGACGCACCATACGCGATAATTTATCAGGCATTTGACCGGCATGAAAGCTTTTTTCGGTACATTTATCAAAGAAATCAAACTATTAACCAGGGATCCGGCAGGGCTCATTCTGCTGTTTCTGATGCCTTCCGCCTTTATCATCTCTTTATCCCTGGCGCTTGAAGGAACTTTCATGACGGTGGAAAAAAGCGTAAATAAATATAAAATTGCCGTTGTCAACAACAACACCGGACATGACGGAAAAAATATCATTGACCTTTTTGAAAAGTCAGGTAAATTAATAGTTCTGACCAATTTTGAAAAAACCTTACTGTCAGAAGAAAGAGCGCGCCGGGCAATAATAGATAGTGATATTATTGCCGCAGTTATTATTCCGCAACTCGATAAAAACCGGGACCGCAGGGCGGAAATCAAACTGATTATAGATCCGGGTCTGGCAAATGAAGTCGGATCCTTTTTACAATACTCCCTGCAGCAATATATTTATATTTCGGAAATTGCCAGACTGAACATAGAAAAAAACATGCTGCAAAAGAGTATATACCCGCAAACAGTAGAATATAAGGCAAACCTGGGCACTATTGCCTCCAATTCCGGCGATTTTAGCATTAAAAAATATTACGCCCTCAGGGAAGCCACAACCGATATTATTCCCACATCTGTCCAGCAAAATGTACCGGGCTGGACCATTTTTGCCCTCTTCTGGATCGCGCAAATCCTTGGTATCAATATCCTGGGTGAAATCACAGACGGCAGTTTCAGACGGGTTAAAGTTTCGCCAACGTCCGAAAGAATATGGCTGACAGGAAAAATCGTTCCTTATTTTCTTATTAATCTTCTGCAGGTGCTGTTTCTTTTTGCCCTGGGAGTGTACCTTATGCCCAAAATCGGGCTCCCGGCACTGGAAATTCACAATACCGGAGCACTTGTTATTTTAACCCTTGCAGTTTCGCTATGCGCTATTTCCCTGGGGGTTCTTTTTGCCGCCTTATCCCGCTCCAGTTTTATGCTCTCTTCCTTTTCTGCGATGATTTTATTATTGATGAGCGTACTAGGAGGAATCATGGTCCCCAAATTTGTCATGCCTCCTGTAATGCAGGATTTTTCCATGTGGGTTCCTCACGGATGGGCTATTGACGGGTACATGAATGTGCTGGTAAAGCAGTCCGGTATACGGGATATTCTCCCGGCTGTATACAGACTGCTTATTTTTTCACTGCTGTTTTTTTCTGCAGGATACCTTGCTCTGAAAAGCAAACTGGGCCGCATTTAATGATTATTTAATTATGAGTAAATTATCTGCCTGTTCAAATACCGGAAATAAACAGCAAAAAAACATTCTCCTCATCAATCCCAAAAGAAAATACAGATTCAACTGGGATTTAAAAGAAGTGGCGGAACTGATGGGGAAAAAAACCATATCCCATCCCCTTGCGCTTCCGCTGCTGGCAGCGCTCACTCCTTCCATCTACACTGTAAAAATTATTGATGAAGAAATCGAACCTGTTCCCCGGAACATTAAAGCTGATCTCATAGGGATTACAGCTCTTATTTCCAATATTAACAGGGCATACGAACTGGCAGATCATTTCCGTAAAAAAAGCATTCCTGTGATAATGGGAGGTCCCCAGGTAAGTTTTGAAGCAGAAAAAGCCGGCGAGCACGCAGATTATATCATTATCGGGGAAGCGGAAAATTCATGGCCGCAATTTCTTGATGATTGGCAAAACCATGAAGCAAAAAAAACCTATTCCTCCGGCTCCTTTTGTGATTTTAAAATCTCCCCTGTTCCTCGCTGGGATCTTGTTAAAACCGGGGCTATTATGACATACAACGTACAGGTTTCGCGCGGCTGCCCGTATTCCTGTGATTTTTGTATTGTACGGAATTTATCCGGACCCAGACAACGCTACCGGGATCTCGATAATGTTATGAAAGAAATCTCTTCCCTGCCGCAAACAGCTCTGATTAATTTCGCGGATGACAATCTTACTGCCAACCGCCGATATGCAGATGAACTTCTGAAACGTCTGAAACCCCTGAAGCTCTCATGGTCCTGCCAGATAAGCATTGAAAGCGCCTATGATGCCGCTTTTATGAAAAAAATGGCGGAGGCAGGATGCAATTCTGTTTTAATCGGTTTTGAAACTCTCGATCCGGCAGTATTAAAAATCATTAATAAAAAGCATAACTCCGTTGAAAAATATGAAGCAGCCATATCCAATATTCATAATGCCGGCATCTTTGTCATAGCCTCTTTTGTTGTGGGTTTTGACAATGATACCAATCAGGTTTTTGAAAAAATATTAAAATTCACCTTTAAAAACAGTATATCTTTCATAATGTTAAATGCTCTTTATGCCTACCCGGGTTCAGAGCTCTATTTCCGTTTAAAAAAAGAAAACCGCATTCTCGATATCAATCTGGATACAGCTAACGGTATTG
Source organism: Spirochaetia bacterium (assembly GCA_003497555.1). Lineage (GTDB taxonomy): Bacteria > Spirochaetota > UBA12135 > UBA12135 > UBA12135 > UBA12135. The sequence continues at coordinate 2,961 of DNNS01000228.1, read as the reverse complement.
CCGGTAATATTAAATATAAAAATATTTCAGCGAAGCAGGTTTATTTAAACATATTAAAAACCCTTGAGCAGATTTATTCCTATAAAAACATACTAAAAACCATACCGGCTCTTTTTTCCAATAAAAATTTTTTCCGGAGCAGTGAACAATACATACCTCCCTTTATAAAACTGCGGACCGTATGGTATTTTTTAAAACATTTTATCTTTACTTTAAACCGGGAAAAACGCGCGGTTCTTTTTAAACTGTTTATGCTTGTTAAAAATAAAACCGTACAGGATTCAGTTGCCGTACAATATCTTATGTTTATCGAATCGTTCAACGGCTACCTGAAGCACTGCAGCAGGACCGGGAATAAAATTCTGCCGTTTCTGGAATATTAAATGAAAATCAAACTAATCCTGGCTGCCGCCAAAAGCGATCCCCTGCGTAAAAACGATCCGTTTATGCCCCTGTCTCTTGCTATTCTGGCCGGGGCTGCACCGGAGCATGATTATATATACTGCGATATGCTTTGGGAGGACAACCTGGGGTTTGATGAAAAAGTCGATCTGGCCGGAATCAGTTCACGCTATACGGCAGAAAATACAACCTATGAAATAGCTGCGGAATTTAAAAAACGCGGTATTCCGGTTGTACTGGGAGGACCCCAGATGTCCAGTGTACCTCATCGGGCCAAAAAACATGCAGATGCAGTTGTGGTCGGCGAAGCGGAAAACTTATGGCCGGTACTTCTTAAAGATTTTCAGGAAAAAAAATTAAAAAATTTTTACGTATGTTCGCCGTATAAATTCGATGCCCGGGGCAGCACTGTTTATCAGGATTTTCTTTATCCGGATTTTAAAAAAAACATTCTTCCAAAACGCTCCCTGTTTAAAAAGAAATATAATTTCGACACATTATTTGCGGTACGGGGATGCCCCATTGATTGCGATTTCTGCTCTGTCAGTTCCATATTCGGCAAGCAATACCGTTTCAAACCTGTAGATCATGTTATAGAAGAACTGAAATCATTAAAGTCACGTTATTATTATTTGCTTGACGATACGGTTTTGGGAAGACCTTCTTCCTATGACTATTATCTTGAACTTTATACCCGTATTGCCGGCGAAATCCGTCCGGTAAAATTCTGGACCGGGCAGGCCAATCTGAATGCAGCGGCAGACGAAAAAGGGCGTGAAGTGATTCACCGCGCAGTCAACGCCGGTCTTTTATACGCAGCAGTAGGTATAGAATCTATAAATCCGCAAACTCTTCTGCAAAGCGGCTCCATAAAAAAAATGGGCATTAATACTGCCGACCACCCCCTGGAAAAAATACAGGAAAATATCCGGTTTATGCAGAATTTAGGTATTATTGTTTCCGGCTGGTTTGTGATAGGTTATACAGAAGACACCATAGAAACATATAAAGATACCTGGGAATTTTGTAAAAACATGAACATACTTCCTGTTATTTTTCCTGTAAAAGCCATGGAAGGAACCAGGCTTTACAACCGGCTGCTTGGCGAAGGCATGATTGATCTATCGGCCCGAATCAATGTAATTAATCCCAAAATTCCTTCTGCAATGGTATTTCCGGTTCTGAAAAAAATAATAAAAGAGGCGTACAGTTTAATAGCAATTATTAAACGTACGGTTTTTTATGCCCGGATCTACCGAAAACAATCACCGNNTTTTGCCTTTATTTTACAGATCAAACTCAGGCACGGTATTGATCTGTCGAAAGATGATTTTTATTCCTGACGCCCGGATGAAAGAGTTTAAAATTTTGCAGAAATTCATGAGATTTGATGACTTATTGACAATATTATCATACTAATTTATAATGATTACATAATTTATAAAAAGACTGATATCTTGTTATGGAGATATAGATGACTGAAATGACATCTGAAGTTAAAAAAAACATCAGAACTATGGTATATGAATATTTTTCCGGCGAATGCGATATAGATATCAAAGACATAACCGATGCAACAAATATTATTGAAGATCTTGAGGGTGATTCCCTGATGCTTCTGTCATTGCTGGAACAAGTGCGGAAAAAATACGGACTCAGTGTTGAATTAAAAACCCTGGGTAAACATCTCATGAAAAAACCGGCCGAAACCATCGGACAGGTAATCGCTTTAACCATCGGAATAGTAGAACATGGAGACAATATCATTAACATTGAATTGTGATTCATCCTGCAAAATTGTTGCCTGCGGTATTGACACCGAATCTATTTCCAGGTTTCTTCCCTTTTGCCGTCAGAGCATTAATCCCATGCCGATGGTCTACAGCAGCTATGAGTACCGGCTTTCCCTGCATCATAAAAATCCTGCTGTATTTTTATGCGCAGCTTTTTGCTGTAAAGAGGCTGTTTTTAAGGCCCTGCAAAAACCATATAATTTTAATACATGTGTTTTAGGTGAAATAACTGAAAATAAGTATCATCAGCTGCAGGTAAGTGACCCGGTATTTAAAGAGGCAAACATTGATAAAATTTTTGCACGCCTTTTTCTTGCTCCCGGCGAATGCAGTGTATGCGTTCTGCTTGCCTGTAAACATTAATAAAAGGACTTAAAATTGACCGAGCTTGAAACGGAACTCAAGAGCCATCTCATTAAAGCTCTTAATGTTGAAGATATCGAAGCGGAAAAAATTACAGAAAAAACATTATTGTTTAAAGAGCTTAAACTTGATTCCATTGATGCCATTGAAATAGAAACAGTTGTAGCCAAATATTACGGCATAAAAATTCAGACTGCAGAACGGAACGCCACGACCATGAGCTCGATCGGTGCGCTTGCTGCTTTTATAGAACAATACCGTAACAGGGATATAGAAATAGTCTCGAAACTTTATAAAGCAGTCTGAAACCAGGAAGTCATCATAATCGGAGGAAACCCGAAACCATGAAAATGACATACACGGCAGTAAGACAACAAACCACCGCCCTCTTAGAGGGCAATGG
>DNNS01000082.1 GCA_003497555.1 Spirochaetia bacterium | reverse complement strand
TGGAATTCCTGCGGCAACGACGTAGATGGCTCAGGTTCCGAAAGGCTATTTACCAGGGAGTATGGAAAAAATTACTTTATCATCACCCAGATCATAAAAATCGGCGATGCGGGCTTCTTCGGTACATCCGCAGGTAATATAAAAATTCCGGGTGGGTTTATATTGTTCGCGGGAGGCGGTTTCAATAAAAATTTTTCTTCCGCCGGCTTGCTTGATTTTTTTACAGGTCTCATTAAAAAGCAGTTTACCTATGCCTTTTCCCCGTTTATCTCCGTGAACTGCAATCCAGTATAAATCATAACTGCCGCTGGTACATGGTGTAGGCCCGTAACAGGAAAATGCGCAGACACTGCTATTTTGTTCGGCAAAAAGAAAATAAAAACCAGATTTTTTTTCACCCTTTTTCAGGCAGTCATCAAGCAGTTCCCCGGCAACATCAATTTCATAATCGAAAAAAAAACCGGTGGAAACAAGAATATCCCGGATATGCAATAAATCAGCAGGCTCCGGAATGCAGCGGAAAGAAACATCTGAATTATTCATGAAATACCCGGTATGTCGGAGACAATGCGTTTAATAACATCATCATAGCTATAACCTCTTTGTGCGGCGGAAGCAATAAGACCGCATTCTTCAGCCAGGCAGGGATTGGCATTGGTTTCAATTACATAAAGCTCAGATTCGTCTGCCCGGAAATCAATCCGCGCGTAGCCCCGGCAGCCGTATATTTTAAAAGCCTGCATGGCAAGTTTTTGCGCACGCTCCAGCATTTTTTGATCTGTACTGTCGAATTTAAACGAGCGAGGCGTATTGCGGCAGGCAAAAGAATCATAACACCATTTTGCTTCATAATCGAGAATTTTCGGTTTATCAGCCGGGAAGTCAATAAAAAGAATTTCCGCCGGCGGCAGAATTTCATAACTGCCGTTATCGGCAATGATGGAAATATTGATTTCACGGCCGTTTATAAATTCTTCAGCAAAACATTTTTTTTCAATCAGGTCTTCGCGCTGTTTGATTTTATGCTGTAAATCAGATAAATTTTCAGCCTGGATCAGGCTGTCATGATCAATGCCGATGGACGCGTCCTCGCATTCAGGCTTGATTATATACTGCGCCGGAAAAGCAAGATTACCTCCGGAACTGCCTTCAAAAAAAAAGACCGGAGTAGGAATACCGCGGTACTGCATAAAGGCTTTGGCTGCAGGCTTATGAGTGGAAAGATAAAGCGCGCTGGAAGGCGAACCGGCTACCGGCATTTTAATATGTTCCAGCAGAAGCGCTACGGCTACGCATAGAGAGCTGCTGTCTTCTATGTCTTCTACCAGATTAAAGCAGAAAGCAGGATTAAGTTTTACCAGCTCTTTACGCAGTTTTTCGAAATTGAGAGTACATTGAAGTTCTTTTACTTTATATCCAAGATTTTTCAGTGCGCTGCTGATCAGCCGGGTTTGATCAAGTGTGTCTTCTTCGTCTTCAGCCAGTTTTTTACCCGGCGGATAATATGGCCTGATAACGGCTGCGGTTTTCATTCTCTATGCATAAATATCCGGATAACGGAAAATTTTCCCTTCGTAATTTCGTAATACAATATTTTGATCTTCTTTTTTCTGAAAATATTCAGGCAATAACGGGATTTTACCGCCGCCCCCGGGAGCGTCAATCACATATTGGGGTACTGCCAGGCCGCTGGTATGACCGCGCAGATTTTCTATAATATCAAGACCCGTCTTGACACTGGTGCGAAAATGTCCTGAGCCCCTGATGGGATCGCATTGATACAGATAATAGGGGCGTACCCGTACGCGCAGCAGGGCATGATAAAGACTTTTCATGACTGCCGGATGGTCATTTATGCCTTTAAGCAGTACAGTCTGGCTGCCCAGGGGAATCCCGGCGCTTGCCAGCCTGGTACAGGCCTGGCTGGTTTCAGGTGTGACTTCATCGGGGTGGGTAAAATGTATATTCATCCATAAGGCGCGGCGGCGCGATAATATTTTTACCAGCTGAGGAGTAATACGCTGCGGCAGAACTGCGGGAATTTTGGTGCCGATACGCAGAATATCAATATGCGGAATGGAACTTAAACGACCAAGCAGGTAATCAAGCTGTTCGTCAGCCAGGGTAAGCGGATCGCCCCCTGAAATCAGTACGTCGCGTATATTGGTATTTTTTCTGATATACTCAATGGCCGGCTCCCAGCGGTTTTCATCAAGGCAATTTTCACCTACCAGGCGCGAACGGGTACAATACCGGCAGAAGGAAGAGCAGAATCCTGTTGCTAAAAACAAAACCCGGTCAGGGTAACGGTGTACCAGCCCCGCTACCGGGGTGTCGTGATCTTCGGACAGAGGATCGGCCGATTCGGATGCATCGATTTTTAATTCATCGGCAACGGGAACAACGGTGCGGCGCAGAGCCTGCATGGGATTTTCGGAATCAATCAGGCTGAGATAATAGGGGGTGATGCGCAGCGGCAGTTTTTTGTTTTTACCGGCTAATGATTTTTTTTCTTCTTTGGAAAGCCTGAGATAGCGGCGTAACTCGCTTAAAGAGGTAATACTGTTTGCGATCTGCCATTTCCAGTTGTTCCATTCGTTGATGGAAGCGTCGGAGAAAAATTTTTCTTTGAATGACAGTGAACGCTGCCCGGTTTTAAAAGACGGCTGAATGGTTTTGCGGTTGATCTCTTGACCGGTATCGCTTTCAATCGGGAAGATGAGCTGCAGGGGGTTTTCATCTGCCGTAAGACAGGTGGCCGCAGCTGCTCCGGCCGGAGCCGGCTGAAAAGAAGGGTAGATTTCCAGGATGCTGCCTGGCGCAGGTTCTTGATGATTGCGCCCGTTCGGGGGTTCTGAGTCGGACGCTGGGCCGAAGCCTGATGTGTTTTCCATAGTTATGAGTAATATACTCCTTTTTCAAGATTGTGCATATATTATAATCATATTTTTTTTAAAATGCAAAAAAAAAATCAATTTTTTTAAAATTTTTTTCAGGTTTTTTACGCGCTAAAGTAGCCAGCCGGTCTGTCCGGAATTAAAATATTCCGGGAATTTCTCCCGTATTTTTAAAACGGGTGCGGTTTTACATAAAAAAACAAACGGACCTTGACAAAGACGGGAAATGGTATTACAATACATATAACATAAATAAAATAGTGTTATATAACAAAAATGACTCAGCAAAAAAGATACAGGGAAATCGCGGATAAACTGGCAGAGCGCATAAAGACCGGGGCTTATACCGGCGGTCAGAAACTTCCGGCCATACGTACGCTGGCCAAAATACATAATGTAGCGCTGCTTACCGCCAAGCATGCGCTTGACACTCTGGTAAAACAGGGCCTGGCCGTACCGGTCGGGCAGAGCGGTTATTATGCGCAGACAGGCGAAACCGCCGGAAAAAACAATACTATTGTCATTGCGGTATATGACTTTTTTAAACTTACATCGGTTATAGAAAAATTATTTCGCACTTTTGAAAAGCGCAGTTCCTTTAAAATCGAGGTGCGTTATTTTCTGGAAAAAGATTTTCTGGAAAATCCTGAAATTGTCAGAAATTCGAATTTAATCATTGCCAACGAATGGATGATGCATGAAATATACAGAAATAAATTATTTCAGGATATCAACCCCCGCTTTTCCGGTTTTCCGGTGAAACGCGCCGACTTTTACAGCGAACTGCTTGATCTTTTTTCCATCAACAGGCAGCAGATTGCCTTGCCTCTTTTTTTCTCGCCCATGCTGCTTTTTTTTAACCGCAGCATTTTTAAAAACCGCCGGCTTGGTTTTCCCGATTCTTCCTGGAAATGGACCGATCTGGAGCAGGCAGCAGAGAAATTGTCGCAGCCCGGTAAAAACGGAAAACAACACGCGGGTCTTCAGACCAATATTTTAAACAAGAACCGTCTTAATGCCATGATTCTGCAGAAAACCGGAGGTATTATTCTGCCCGGCAGACAGGCCGAAGAAAAAAAATTTTTTTCTTCGATGTTTGAAGCCCTCGATTTTATCCGTCGACTTAATCAAAAATTCAATCTTACTCTTGATATGAGCATGATTGAAAACAATTTTTTTGATCGGCAGCGTATTGCCATGACGTATTTGACCATGGTTTTAAGCGGAACCGGCAGCCAGACCCTGCAGAAAATTTATCCGCATCTCGGCATAACGCCC
>DNNS01000720.1 GCA_003497555.1 Spirochaetia bacterium | reverse complement strand
AAGATCAAGGCCCATAACGCCGGGTGTTATGGCTTCCAATCCCCTGGGGTTAAGCCAGGCAGCGGAAAATTGCGTATATCCGCAATACGAACCGCCACTCATACCTATTTTTCCACAGCACCAGGGCTGCTGCCGTATCCAGGCAATTGTGTCAAATCCATCTTCGTCTTCCTGGAAATGTCTGAAACACCCTTCAGAGTCATATCTCCCTCGGCAATCCTGTTTGACTACTGCCCAGCCTTTACGGATATAGGCCGTATCTTTTTCTTCAAATGAGGAATTATCATACGGTGTTCTGATCAGCAGAACCGGGAAAACTCCGGATTCTGCCGGCAGGCGGATATCGGCAGAAAGCCTGATACCGTCGCGCATGGGAATTTGAACATCAATCATCTGAACCATGTTTAATACCCGCTAAAGAGCTTCTGCTGTGTTTTTCCGGAATTCAATCATTTTATCCGCAGCAAATAAATTTTTTACAGCGAATTAAAAAGAAGCAGAATTGCGAAATGCAGCTTCGATAGCCTTATTATTGATATCAATATATTTTTTCTTTACAATTCGGGACATATATCCGCTTATATCATTTTTGGAAAATCCCAGCCTGCGCAGAAAAACTGCGGAAAGATAAACATTCAGAGTGCGCGGAGATGGAAGCGCTGTCCGGTTTTCGGAAGGTAAAAAAATAATAGATCCCCCGGGCAGAAGCTGCCGGTGCAGGCGTTTTTTTTCGTTTTCATCCAAAGCTATAAGATAATCTGCACAGCCGTAAGGAATCAGCGGCGAATATACTGTCCGGCCGAATCTTATATGCGATTCAACGCTTCCGCCCCGCTGACTCATACCGTGTACTTCTGATTTTTTTACATCAAAACCTTTGCTGAACAGGGCGCTGCTGATGATATTACCTGCAAGAATTATACCCTGTCCTCCCAGCCCGGTAATTAAAACACTGCGGGTATTATCTTTTTTGGGGGCCATAAATAATACATTCCCTGGTAGCGATTATAACAACAATTTCTTTTAGGGCAAGAGATTTTTTTATAACAGCGGCGGTTTCGGTTTTTTTAAACGGGTCAACCTGGAATACCCGGTTTACGCCGCAGGCCCTGACGATTTTTTCAATATCAAGCCGGACACTGATATTTCCCGGCAAGGTTTTCCCGGTACCGGGATGATCCTGTCCGCCGGTCATGGCAGTACTGCGGTTGTCAAGAATAACAATCAGGCCGCTGCGTTTGTTATAAACAGCATCAATAAGTCCGGTAATGCCTGAATGAAAAAAGGTCGAGTCTCCGATTACGGAAATTATTTTATTTTTTTGTTTACCGGCCGAGGCTGCACGCAGGGCAAGTCCGACGGGAATGCTCGCGCCCATATCTATACAGGCATGCAGCGCATTATAGGGCGAAAGAGTTCCAAGTGTGTAGCATCCGATATCACCGGCTACAATCAGCCCGTAATCGCGGAAGATTTCAAACATAAAAGCATGCGGACAGCCTCTGCATAATGCCGGTGGTCTGGCTGCCGGAATATTTTGTTTTACCGGCTTGATAAAATCCTTAAAATTTACCAGCAGGGCTTTAACCCGCTCCGGATTAAGTTCTCCGATATAGAAATTTTTTGGCCTTTTTATAATATTGTTAACTCCGCTGACCAGGCAGGCATTTTCCAGAAACGGATCAAGTTCTTCCACGCACATTACTTCTTTAAAACGGCAGGAAATTTTTCTGACTTTTTCAGCCGGGAACGGCCAGGTCATACCGAGCTTGAGTACAGGCAGATTGATAAAATTTTCCCTGACATATTGATAACTGATTCCTGAAGTAATAATCAGCCTGCTGCCTGCTCCTTTTTCAAAAATATTAAACTTGCTGCTGCAGGAAAATTTTTCCAGCAGGGCAAGCCGTTTTTCAATAAAAACATGCCGCATGCGCGCCCAGGCCGGAATCATAACGTATTTTTGATTGTTTATAGTAAAACCGGATGCCGGTAATTCTGATTTTTTCCCGGGAAATACCCGGCTGTGAGAATGACAAATACGCGTAGTCAGACGGAATAAAACCGGTGTATCAAATTTTTCTGATATATAAAAGGCAGCAGTTAAAAAATTATAAACTTCAGCGGATGATGAAGGTTCGAGCATTGGAATTTTGGCAAAAAGCGCATAATGCCGGTTGTCCTGCTCGTTTTGGGAGGAATGCATTCCCGGGTCATCGCAGGTTACTATTACCAGCCCGCCTTTGATTCCGGTATAGGAAAGTGTCATCAGCGGGTCTGCCGCAACATTAACGCCGACATGTTTCATAACAGCCAGACTGCGCCTGCCTGCGAAACTTGCCCCTATGCAGAGTTCCAGAGCGACTTTTTCATTCGTTGCCCAGGACGTATTTACAGAATTATAAGTACCGAGATTTTCGAGGATTTCTGTTGAGGGAGTCCCAGGGTATCCGCTGGCAAACAAACATCCGGAGTCGTACGCTGCAAGAGCGCAAGCTTCATTTCCGGATAAAAAAAGCTCTCTGCCCATTAAAAATCAGCGCCGGAAAAGATTGCTCACATCATTGAAGGTTACAAATAGAAAAAACCCGAGTAAAATAACCACGCCTACGGTCTGTATTCCCATTATAACCCGCAAGGGAACGCGCCGGCGGGAAATAATTTCGATTATATTATAAATAATATGGCTGCCGTCAACAACCGGTATGGGTAGAAGATTCATAAAAGCCAAAATAAGGCTGATATAGGCAGTAAGTCTCATGAAACTGGAAAAACCGGACTGGGCTACAGAATACATAGTGCCCATAATGCCGATTGGTCCCTGTACGCTCTTGCGGAAAGGAATCTCTCCGCGGAAAATACGTCCGAATCCTTTTATGTTCATTATGATAAAATTATTGCCTTCATTAAAAGCTTCTTTTATATTAATCGGAAAAGGCTTTCCCGGTTCAGTGCGTTTTATAGCGCTGCCGAGAATATCAAATTCAATGCCGATAATACCCCGGCCTGATTCGCTGCGCGGTATAACTGCAGTTTTCCTGCTTTCGCCCTTGCGGTTTATAATCTCAAGGTTGACTGCGGTGCTGGCCAGCCTTGAAATTTGTTCCTGTACTTCAGCTACCGAGTTTACGTCCCGGCCATTGACGCTTTTTATTATTTCTCCGGGAATTATGCCGGCTTTTTCTGCAGGATAACCAGGCAGGCATTTGGCTACTTTGGGCAGGGTAAGCGGGGCAATCCCCAACAGGCCTTCGGTCAATAAATTCATATTGTCTGCAATCAGCCTGCGTCTGATTAAAGAGTAAGTTGTTTTTTCATTGCGCCTGAAAGCCAGTGTAATCATTTCATTGGTTCCCTGCAGGACCGAGGATGAAATTTTTTCTGTGATGTCGTTGAAATATGAGATTTTTTCATTATTGATGGAAATAATACGGTCTCCGGTTTTAAAACCGGCATTAAAAAAAACCGTTTCTTCCTCGGCTCCCTGCCTGCTAAAATTACTGCGCACATCGATTACCGGCTCAAAATCATGGAAGTTCACCGGGAAAAAAAGTATTACGGCAAGAATCAGCAGGCCGGAAAGATAATTGAACAGAGGGCCGAAAAAAATAATCTGCAGGCGCCGTAAAGGGCTTACTCCGAAAAAATCTTCTTTTTTAAATTTATAATTTTTTTCAGCCATTTCCGGAGTCAACTGTTCTCCGGACATTTTACAGAATCCTCCGAAAAGCAGGGCATTAAGCGAATAAACGGTTTCTGCCGGTTTTTCATCTTTCTGCAGAAGTTTCCATCTGCCGTTTTGCCGGTAAATTCCGGCTAAGCGGGGAGGGTACCCAATCCCGAATTCCTCAACTTTAACGCCGTTCATACGGGCGGCTAAAAAATGCCCCAGTTCATGAATAAAGATCATGAATCCGATGGCAAGCAGAACAAGAATTAATGAAAACACAATATCTCCTTGTGGTTTACCGGTCTTGTACAGACCGGCATATAATTTTTTTAATCAAGATTAGACAAAATTTGTTTTTTTATCTGACTGTCGATTTCGATGATTTCTTCAAGCCCGGGCTTGGTCCGGTTATTATGTTTTTGAACGGTCTGATCGACAATTTCGGCAATGGCTCTAAAACGTATTTTTCCGGCCAGGAAAGCTGAAACCGCTGCTTCGTTGGCAGCATTAAGTGCGGTTAATACCGAACCTCCGGCAAGTCCGCAGTTCCGGGCGGTTTTTAACAGAGGGAATTTTTTTTCATCAGGTTCGGCAAAGGTTAGTTCACGGATTGAAGTAAGATTTAATCTGGGAAGAATTGTAGGTTTTAATCTTGGAAAAGTAAGAGCATTTTGCACCGGATGCCTCATATCGGTATTACCCAGCTGGGCATATATTTCACCGTCTATTGATTCCACCATGGAGTGAATTATAGACTGCGGATGAATTACCACATCGATTTTATCATAGGGTATCTGAAAGAGAAAATGAGCCTCGATCAGTTCGAAACCCTTATTCATCATGGTTGCAGAGTCAACAGTGATTTTTTTTCCCATTTTCCAGGTGGGGTGGGAGAGCACGTCGCTTATTGCCGGCTCACCTATTTCCGGCTTGTTATAAAACGGGCCTCCGGATGCAGTAAGAATAAGACGATGAATTTCTTTACGGTTTATGCCCCTTAATATGTGAAAAATGGCTGAATGTTCACTATCCACCGGAATAATTGATGCATTTTTACGGGCAGCAAGGTTCATAATTACATGACCCGCAGTTACCAGGGTTTCTTTGTTGGCTAGAGCAACATCGGCGCCCTGCCTGAGGATAGCAACAGTCGGCATTACACCGGCGGAACCGACTAATGCATTTACAGCCAGATCGTAAGAACAGGCTTTAAGCGCTTTTTCCAGACCTTTAGGGCCAAAAAAGATTTTTTTTTGCGGAAATTCTTCCTGCAGGTATTTTAATCCTTTTGGACAGTTAATGCAGATAATTTCAGGATTAAACCTGCGGCATTGTTCGGCAAGCAGAAGATAGTTTGAGCCGGCAGAGAGGCCTTTTACTTTAAATTTATCCGGGAAATTTTTAATTACATCAAGAGCAGCTGTTCCAATAGAACCTGTGGAACCAAGTATAAAGATTTTGCGCACAACATTTAAAACAGACAGAAAGCGGATTAATTAAAGTCCGCTTTCTGCAGAAGCGGTAAATAAATTATCAGCTCTGAGTGTTCTGTGTTTTTTGTTCCTGAATTTTCAGGCGCAGTTCCTGTGCCATTTTTTTAATGGTTTGCAGACATTTTCTGGAGCGGGTTCCTGCAGATTTGTTGCCGGCCTGAAACTTGGCATATTCTGTTTTCAGGTTTTCAACTTCAGTCAATAATGCATCAATACTCATACTGGTGTATCCTTTTTTGTTAATTTATATAAATTTTACATTATTTCAGATTTTATTGCAAATTTATGATGAATCTTAAAAAGTCCCGGTTTTTTGCTTTAAATATGGAAATATTTATCTTATAAATTCCCACTTATCATTTTTTAAAAAATGGGAATTTGTGAGCTGCCGGATTAATTGAAAAATAGATATAAATGTACTATAATATACACAGATACCGATCGCTAAACAGAAAAATTTTTACTCATTAACAGGATTTTAAATATTGTGAATGCGAATGGTAAAATAATTATTAATAATCTTTATTATAAATGTCTTCAATTTTATCAACATTCGTGCTTAGAAATTATAATCTAACTGATATATTTATAGGGGTAAAACATGAAATTAAAAATATTTATTAAAATTATCCTGTTTTTAATTAGCAGGCATATTTTTGCCGATATTCCCTCATATATTCAATATCAGGGTATGTTAACTGAAAACGGACTGCCTGTAAGCGGGATACGAACCATGACGTATACTGTTTACCGCATGCCCGGTGTTATAAGTGTATTCTCTTCCGGTGCAAGTTCAATCCTCGTAAATAATGGCGTGTTTTCCACAAATTTGGCTGTGCCGTTATATACTGTTTCACCTACCAATAGTTTTACCTTTTTTTTAAGAGTAAATGTTGGCGGCAGTGATTTATCTCCGGATATTTATTTGCAATCAGTGCCCTATGCCTATTATGCGCAGTCTCTTGGAGGCATTGCCTGGGCAACGAACGGAAATGTTGGTATTGGTACAGCAAGTCCATCCAAAAAACTATCTGTATATGACAGTCAAAACGGCGAATCAGGAATTGTTGCGGAAAATCCGAATATCGGAACCTCAGCTCAGTCGGTTGTCACGGTGAAATCATCTTCCGCTACCGGAATATTATCCGCCTATAGTTCTTTGTTTAGCGGGACATTTTGGGCGGATTATGCAGCTCTTATATCCGACATTGATGCCAGTGGCCTGAATATTGCCGCTGCAGGCGCAGCCGCTGATATGCGCTTCATTACCGGTGGCGATACATCGGCATATGAACGAATGAGAATAACATCCAGCGGGTATGTCGGCATAGGTATAAATGCTCCTGTACATAAATTACATGTTTCAGGAACCAACGCCGCAACCCATTTCTTTACAACTTCAGGAGGTACAGTTTCTGCTCCGGTCTTTTGTTTGAACGGAGATACAGCAACAGGATTGTACCGCCCGGCTCTTAATGAAGTTGGATTTTCTGTAAGCGGCATTCAGCGTATGCGCCTTAATTCTACAGGCGCGGTAATAAGCAGCACAGCAACAGCAGACATTTTTGCGGCCGGNNTGCTGTTATTCCATCCATAAGCTTTAGTAATTACCCCAATTCAGGGCTTTTTGCGCCCGGGGCTGCGCTTGGCTTTTCGGTAGAAGGAACAGAATACATGCGGTTTACAAACAACTTTGTCGGTATTGGAACTGTATCGCCGCTTGCCAGACTGCATGTCAACGGCGGAACTACTGCGGCAGTTATTTATGCATCCGGCGGGGCAGGTACAACCTACACCTTCAGCGGTATGGGCTCATTTACGGCAAATTATGGAGGCACAACAACCGTATTATTTACTAATTCTGCCGGTCCGAACGGCGTTTTGCAGCTGCGCAGTACCACTGCTACAAATATTCTGCTTGATGCCGGAGGCGAATCTTTTGTAAATGTAAGTAAATTCGGAGTGGGCACAAGAGCGCCTGTTGCCAAACTGCATGTCAGTAATACAACAGCAAGCGGATATACAGCTTGTTTTGATTCCGATTCGGAAAGAATTATAATAACTAACGGGAGAATAGGAATAGGCATACAAAATCCTTCCTATTCTATTCATATTGAAAGCGGTGATACTTTTACCGGAGGAACTGTTACCGGTAACAAGCTTGTTGCCGGCGCCGGCACTGCCGGAATCCCTTCCATCAGTTTCAGTAATTTTCCCGGTATTGGGTTGTTTTCCCCGGGAGGTATGATAGGATTTTCCGTAGGCGGTTCGGAAAATATGCGGATTGACGGTACCGGAAATGTCGGTATTGGTACAACAACNNAATGGATTTGATTGCTCCCGCAAATATTCCCAATGGAGCTTTTGTTACTACAGTTGATTTTTATTTATATCAAAACGCCGGCAGTATAGGAGCTTGTGTTTCTCTTAAAAGCAGGGCGAATACAGGTCTGTCTGCTGTAGTAGTGGGAGCCCAATGGACCAATGCAGCGGTCACATCAATGGCCAGTGTTCAAACCGCAACTGCAAATATAAATTCATACATTAATACAGTAAATAACGAATACCTGGTATATGCAGCAACATCTACGTCTATGGGCGCCAGCACGCGGATTTACGGAGCCAGGGTAACATATACCATGACCAATGTAGGACATTAGTGAAATACAGGATTTTAATCAAGCAGGTTGAAGACAGCATGTTAGNNGGCTGAACGTCCATTGATTCCTGATTGTATATCTCCGGGAAAAACACGCAGAGAAGTTTTACCTGATATTCAGGAAACCATCCGGGAACACCTTGCCGGTTTTTACAAGTATAATGAAGCGACTTTTCCGCTGATTACCGAAGAACTGGCGGAGGCTTTTGTTTGAACGGTTTGAAGAGAATTTTCGGCGGGGAGTAGAGGAAGTATAAGTGAACGAAAAAAATGAAATAATCAGCACTTTGAAAAAATTGAATCCTGAAGTGACCAATACCTATAAAGCCAGGCTAATCGGTATTTTTGGATCCCGTGCGCGGGGAGATAATACTCTGTCGAGCGATATTGATATTCTGGTTGAGTTTAATCCCGGCGCTGACTTGATTGATTATATGAGACTTGCCAGTTTTCTGGAAGAAAAACTTGACAACAGGATTGACCTTGTCCCCCATGACGCGATCAGAAGTGAATTGAGGGACAAAATTCTTAAGGAAGCGGAATATTTAAAGTAATACCATGAGAGACGCCATACTTTGTATTACCGATATACTGGCCGCAATTACCGCAATAGAAAAATTCATTGAAGGAATTGATTGTGATTCTTTCAGGCAGAATGACGAGAAATCAAGCGCTGTAATCCGCAAACTGGAGATCATCGGTGAGGCAGTAAAAAATTTATCCGTTGAAATTAAAGATCAAAATCCTGATATCCCATGGAAAGAAATGGCCGGCTTCAGAGATAAACTTATTCATTTTTATTTTGGTCTGAAATATGAACTGATATGGGAGACAATTCGAAACCGTTTGCCGCAGTTAAAAGGCAGGCTGGAAAAAATCTATGTGAATATCAAAGAGAGCAAGAAAAAATGACAAAAGACCTTACCAATGAACAAATAAAAGATATTATTCAGAATGTGATTACTGGTTGTGATATTGACAGGATAATATTATTCGGCTCCAGAGCGCGGGGTAATAATATCGAAGAAAGCGATTATGATATTTTGCTTCTTTTAAAAGAACAAGTGATACGAAAGGAAAAAATGAAAATCTATTCTGTCATTCAAAATAAACCGGCAGATTTTAAAATAGATTTTGATATTTTAATAAAATCCGTAAATGAAATGGACTATTATAAAGATATAACAGGAAGTGTTGTGCAAAGTGTTTAAGAAAGTCGAATCACATATATACCGGAGCAGGGATTAAAACGAATATGATGCTGTTTTTGCTTTTTATCGTTATTTTTTCCTGTCCGCTGGCTGGTTATGAACATCGGGGAATTTTTCTCTCCGGCAGCGCATATCAGTTAAACGGCAGTACAATAAATTCCGCTTCGCTGGGAACATCTTTTGCCGGAGATACGCAAATATCCGGCAGCGTTACCAATGTAAACAGCCTGCCGCGCATTTATCATGTTGACCCCTGGCCGGTTGCCTGGAACAGCAATCAGAGCTTATATTATGCAACTGCACAGCTTGCGGTAAACGGAGCGGCAAGCGGCGATACTATCTATCTACTGACAAATACGGCTTCGGCTTTTACGGTAGATAGCAAAACAAACTTAAACATAACATCCCTGCCCGGCAGTATGAAATCCGTAACCGGCAGCAGCGATCTTGGAAACGGACTGACCATTCAGAATTCCCTGGGAATCAATATCAGCGCGTTAGCCGTTACCGGCTGGAGCAACGGAATATATATTACCAATTCACAGCAGGTAAAGCTTTTCGGCAATAATATCAGTACCAATAAAGAAAACGGCGTTCATATTTCCAGCGCGAGCTGCGCTTCCAATATTTTTACAGCTAATACAATTTTATCTAACTATTGGGGACTATATATTCAAAATTCCTCCTGGAATTCCATAAGTTCCAATGAACTGTCGTATAATTATATTGCCGGCCTGTATTTACAATACACATCAAACAATTCTGTTTTTTTTAATACTGCCTCTTCCAATATGTACCACGCAATGCAAACCACCTTCAGCGGCAGTAATGCTATTTTTTCCAATGCCCTGATCGGCTATAACGGAGGTAACGGCCTATACGATTCCATATCCAGCAATAATAATGTTTTTTCCAATTATATAACCAAATGTAATTTAGGTGCGCGTTTTTATAATTCTCATTATAATAAAATCTGGCATAATACCAGTGTGTCTAATTCGGCAGGTATGCAAATTCAATTAAGCAGTTATAACAATATTTATTCCAATACAATTTTAAAAAACAGTTATACTTTTGAAATTTCCAAAACCGCAAAGTTTAATACGGTTTATGCCAATCGCCTTGAATCCGGCCTATACGGAATAATCATTACTAATAGTGCTCACAGTAATTATATTTTAAACAATACCATTCACTCCAATGGAGCGTATGGCCTGTTGGCCGCAGAGAGCATCGGAAACGTTGTTGCCCAAAACAATTTTCTTGGGCAGAATTACGCCCTGCTTTTAAGCAATATTCCCGGCAATCTGTATATTTCCAATAATCATCTGTCCTGTTTGCCCAATTCAGGTACTGCCATTTATGAGGCTGATGAAATTACCGGTCATCAAATAATTTCCAATATATTCTATACAAATTATAACCAGTATTTTTACCGTGATCCCGGCGGAAATATCAACCTGGCTAATTTTGAACTGTTAAACGCAGCCGGTGATCTTCTACACGATGCCAATACGGCGTTTGGAAACATTCTGGAACCGCCTTACCGGGCCGTGATTGCTTCTTACAGGTTTAATAATAATTACAATGACGATTCCGGAAATAATTATCACTGTACACCATCCGGTTCGCCTGCTTTTACTATAGACCGTTTTAACAGCCTTAACAGCGCAGCTGGTTTTCAGCAGGGAGACAGCGATTATCTATCCTCAAGTTATACGTCCCAGCTGCCTACGGATTATTCTTTTGCCGCCTGGATAAAACCTGCAAATATTACCGCAGAAAATCCGGTATTATCCAAAAGTCCGGTCAGTGTTGTTCATGGCTACCTGGCTGAAGCTTATATGCGGCTGGAAACAACCGGTAATGTCAGATTCGTAACCGGAAGCCTTGATGCCTGGAGTTGGGCCTATGCAGAAAGCATTGTTAAACTGCGAACCAATAACTGGTACCATATTGCTGCAACTTATTCCAATGCCTGTATGCGCATATATGTAAACGGCAGACTGGAAGGTATTTCAACCAATACCTATACTCGCCGCTATTCAACTGATCCCATCCGTATTGCCCAATATGATGATGGAGGCGCAGCAGTTGACGCTTATTTTGACGGCAATATTGATGATGTGATTTTTGCCAACTATACTCTGACCTATGAAGAAATAACCAATTACTATCAGAGCAATTTGACATTTTACGCTAAAAACATTACCACCGGTCTGGGTTACGAAAATCTGCAGGTGGCTATTGACTGTGCGCAGCCGGGAGAAGAAATCCGCCTTGTAAAAGGCAGCTACACACGCGGCAGCGGTATCAGCGCAGAAACCAATGCTGTTTCCATATTCTGTAAAACCAATATTATTATTCGCGGGGGATTTGAAAATGATTTTATTACGCGAAACAATGGAAATTACAGTATACTAAACAGCGGTAATCAGGCTGGCGGGCGCGTGATGATTATCACTAATTGTAATTCGCTTACAATAGACGGATTTGCTTTTACCGGCGGCGAAGTTGATACTTCCAGCGCAAATGGCGGCGGCTGTTATATGCAGAATTGCTCTGGTTGTGCTTTTTCCAACATTATCATGTCTAATAACCAGGCAGAACAGGGAGGTGCGCTATTTGCATTATTAATGTACTCCAACACCATATCCGGCATTTTCGCCAGCAATAATTCCGCATGGAACGGCGGCGGTATTTATCTGAGCGCTTCGGTCAGTAATACGCTGGATCTGATAGTTACCAATAACAATTCCACAGCCGCAGGCTCGGGGGGAGGAGGGGGCTTGATT
>DNNS01000515.1 GCA_003497555.1 Spirochaetia bacterium | reverse complement strand
TCCAAGCGGTGATCAGAGATACTTTTTTTGGCCTTATCAGAACAACAGTTTTATGCCTAAAGAAGTAACT
The DNA here is from genome assembly GCA_003497555.1 of Spirochaetia bacterium. GTDB lineage: Bacteria > Spirochaetota > UBA12135 > UBA12135 > UBA12135 > UBA12135. Next base: position 7,639 of record DNNS01000515.1, on the reverse strand, counting down.
TTTCATGTCAATGCTGATAATAACAATATAATTAATCTCGATCTGGATGCCGGCTCTGCTGCAACAGTCAATATTACAGTGCGCGACTCCAAAAATAATCCCTATTCAGGCGGTTTTATGATATATGCCAAAAACCGACGGTACTATAACACAAGCGGTTCACTTACAAGCGGTTCAGGCTCTGTATCAGGGCTGCTGCCCGGAGATTACGTACTTACAACCAGAGGCGGCCTGTTAAGCAGTGTAACGTACGCTTTTCTGTACAAAGAATTCAGTTTCAGCGGAACAACCGCTATTGAAGCTGTAATGGAACCTGAAAGCGTTATTACCGGTAAATATACCCGCAATGTTGATTTTGCCCGTGAAACCCTTACTGCCATGGCTAATATTCATGGCAGCTCTCTTGGCGGTAAAGAAGGCGCTCCTATTTGTATGGTAAAAGTTAATGGCGATGGAACTTTCCGTCTGGGTGAACTGAACTCCCAGTTCGCCTATGATGTAATGCTTTTTACCTGGACCAGAGGCGTACAATCCGTGGCAACTGCAGAGAACATCCGCGTTTCCGGAACTATTGATATTTCCGAACTGCTGAAACCGGCAATTGATGTAAAAGCGAGTCAATGGCAGATGTTTTCCGTGCCGTATGTTTTACCCGGAGAGCTCGCAGAAATAAAAAGCTTCTTTAAGGATTTTGCGGAAAATAATATTATTTCGGTTTACCGCTGGGATCATGCTCTTGCAACCTATACTTCGCCGCTGCGTATAGAACCGGGAAATTCATACTGGGTAAAATCTTCCATGGCCATGAATGTATTACTGCCTGATACGGCCCAGCGTACCCCGCTTGATCGTCCGCATAGTATAAAACTGCAGAAAGGCTGGAACATGCTTGCCACTCCTTTTGACTTTCCCTTTGAAACCGAAATGGTAGTGGTAAAAAACGGCGACACCGTAAAAAGTTTTCGTGAAGCAGTTACCGGTACTGACCGCTGGCTTGAACCGGAAAAATTCATGCATAACGGCACAACCGGTTATGTTGAAACCAAAAATGTCGGGCCCTGGAAAGGTTTCTGGTGGTATGCCAAGGCTGATCTTGAACTGTCATTAGAACCGGTTTACGCCTTTGATACCGACAAAAGCAATATTTCTCCCATTCTGCCTTATTTTTCACCCCTGGTTAACGGCTCTTATGAAAAATCAGGACGCGATTTTTTAATGCGTATTAAAACTGTAAGCAGCGGTGCAGAAGATCGGGAAGCGTATATTGGTACGGCAGATACTGCAGAAGACGGGCTTTGCGCTCTTGACTGCCGTAAAGCGCCGGTTTTTAAAGATTATGTATCTGCCGCCTTCCCGCAGGGCGGAGAGCTTTTAGGACGCGACGTTAAAAGCCCGGTAACTACTTTTAAAACCTGGCAGTTTGATGTTGATTCGGATATTGACAGTGATATTACGGTATCCTGGGAAATGATCAGGCGGGCTCCGGCTCTGCGCTATTTTCTGCTTGACGTACAATCCGGCACCAAAATAGAAATGAGCGAAGGCTCTACTTATGCCTATCATGCTTACGGACAGGCCAATAATCCCAGTGTCAGAACTTTCAAGGCTTTTGCAGCTACTCCGGAATATGCCGATATGATTATGGCTGAATTCGGCATTAAAAAAACTTATGCATATCCCAACCCGGCTGTAAACAATGCCCGTATTGTGGCTAATATGAAAAGCATTAATGCCTCCGGTGTACTGGTAAAAATTTACGATGTTTCCGGCAGACTGCTGGTTACGGCGCATATGAAAACCGATAATCTGGTTGATTATTATTATGACTGGAATTTAAACGATGATAAAGGCAGAAGTACCGGCAGCGGTGTATATATATTCCGCATTACAGCCATATCTTACGGAAACGATAAAACTGAAGCGCAAATCAAGCGCATTGCAGTGGTAAGGTAGGAGGAATCATGAACACAAAAAAATTAATTATACTGACTCTTGCCTTAATTGCAGCTGCGGCAGTACAGGCCTTTGCGCTCACTGCCAAAATAGAAACAACTGTCGGAGTGGTAAAAATACTTAAGAGCGGACAAAGCCAGTGGATCCCGGCCCGGATTAATATGCAGCTTGCAGCCAGCGATAAAATCCGCACCGAACTCGGCAGCGAGGCTCGTATTCTTTTTTCCAACGGTTCTTCCGTAAAGGTAGATGAAAACACCGTAATCAGCCTCAATGCCCTGACTTCTGATGATGGCAGCGGCAATACCCAGGTAAAAGTATGGAACGGCGGAGTTTTTGCCAAAGTACAGAAACTTGGAAAGTCCGGGTCGCAGTTTCAGTTTGAAACACCTACTATAATTGCCGGTGTACGCGGCACCCGCGCCGGAATTGAAAGCAGAAATGGAGTAGGGACTGTAAGCAGTGACCCTGAAAATGAACCGGGGTCTCTTGAAGTATATCCTCCGGGTAAAAAAAACGATCAGATAATTTTAGAGCCGGGTATGGCAGCCACGGGCAGTTCTGACGGTAAAATCACTACAGCCAAAATCACCAAAGAACAGCAGCGCAATCTGGAAGTAACAGCCAAAGAAGAAAAAATGCTTACTGACGGACAGCCGCCGAAACTTGAAATCAACAATTACCAGCCGGCCGGAGAAATCGAAGGCCCCAAACTGAAAATTGAAGGTAAAAGCGCTCCCAACGTGGAAATTAAACTTCTTATTGACGGAAAAGAACTGGAATCAATCATTCTTGAGAAAGAAACCTTTTCCCTGGAACTGGAACACGGGAAAAAAATCGGCGAAGAAATGAAACTGGAAATTGCCGCTGTTGATCAGGTAGGCCGCAGTACCAGGCTTACCGGGCAATTAAAGGTTAAAGAAAAACCCATTGAACTAAAAATAGAAACTCCGCGCGCAGATGACATAGATCTCATTGAAGATACAATCGAGATCGCAGGAACAACCGCGCCGGGGTTATCAGTTAAAGTACTTCTGCAGGATAAAGAACTTTCTGCCGGAGAGTCCGATAAAGAGGGTAAATTTAAATACAGCATTGATCTGAAAGAAATGAAAAAAGCCGCGCTCGAAGCCGGTGATGATAAACCTCAGGTGCTGGTGATAGCAGTAACCCAGGGCAGTGTGAGAAAAGAAGTTAAAAAAAATCTGATTTTTCGAAAACCCAAAGTGCCTTTTCAGCTTGAATCTCCCAAAGGAGATGTGACAATATCCCTGCCGGAACTTGAAGTAGCCGGTAAAACCAAATCCGGAGCAAAAATTTCCATTGCTTTAAACGACAAGCCGGTTGAATCGCTGGAAGCCGATAAAGACGGTAATTTCAAAGCTGTTCTTAATTTTACCGAATATCTTAATGCCAAAGCGGTAAAAACAACTTTTACTTTTGAAGCGGATGGTGAAACTGAAAAAATCACCAGACAGATCGAATATAAAATAGAAATTGCCATTCGAAAATTTGAAATCACAACTGCCTCCAAAACCGCTCCATATTATACAATCGGTGAAATTGAAATACAGGGCGAATTCAGTCCTCCTGAAGCCGAGTTCAGTGTAAACGGACAGGCTGTTTCCGCAGACAAAGGCAAATTTACCCTGAAACTTGCTTTAGCTGACGGTGAACAGAATATCAAGGGAGAGCTTAAACTGAAAGAAACCATACTCAAGACCGAACAAAAAATAATCATTGATACCAAACCTCCTGTAATCGGCGACATTGTAATAAACGATCCCCTGGCTAAAGCCATGGGAGCTCCGGAAGGAGTAATTTTAAGTTCATTTGTAAATGTAAGAGTATCAGTCTCAGGGGCAGCGCGCGTACAGATTAACAGCCGCGATGCTTTCCCCTCCGGAAATGATGCGTTTGAAGGCCAGCTCTTGTGCTTTCGCAACGGCGAAATACCCGTTAATGTCAAGGCTGTTGATATTGCCGGCAACGAGATAACTGCTCCTGAAAAAAAAGTCAAATACGACGGCGAAGCTAATACCCTTGACGTATATCCGCCGGTAAAACTTCCCAAACTTTACGGACGCACCAAACCTGAAAGCAAACTGTTTGTTGCCATCAACGATAATGATTATATCAACGGCGATGATGTCAGCACCGGAATCTTCCAGCTGGATCTTTCAAGCGAACTTTTTTCCCTGGCTGAAGGTTCTCAGGTTAAAATAGTCATTAAGGCAAAAGATAAGTACGGAAGAGAAACTCCGCCCTGGATATACCGCGAAACTTTTGATATGACTGAACCCAAACTTATCAGTATAGAGCAGAATAATATTGGCGACAAAGTTCAGCTCAGATTTGATGTATCCGAACCTGTTGTCGCCATTCTGGTAACCAGAACCGGAATATCAATCGCCGTGACCAAAACCGATTCCATGGGAAGCGGAGTTTTTGAAAAACCGCGCTCGGCATTCCTGCAGTATCAGAATGCAAGCGGTTCAGTTCCTCTGCGTCTTATTCTTGAAGACCGGGCGAAAAACACAGCCCGTATCAATCTTGACGATTATATAAGATTTGATCTGCCTCCGGCACCGCCGCGCAAATATTGGTAAAAGGAGTACGGCATGAAACAAAAAATATTAATCTTTTTTACAGCAGCTGTGTTTAGCCTGCAGGCATCGGTAGTTTCGTTTATGCAGATTGAAAGTTCCGCCGATACCCTGGGCGGAGCCAACCGCGCCATGCTTAAATCATCCAGCGCTGCCCAATACAATGCCTCTGCTCTGCCTTTCCTTGAGTCTCCGGAAGTATATCTTTTTTATTCCCGCCCCTTTGCCCAGGGTTACGACGATAATTCCGGAGTCAGCGGCATGAATTATTTTTTTACTTCCGGAGCTTTCCGTGTACGACAATATAACAATTTCGGGGCAAGCTTCATCTATCTCAATAACAGCGATATTGAAGGTTACGATGAAGGCGGAGCTTATCTTGGTAATTTTTCCGCTCATGAGGGAGCTCTCACCCTGTCTTATTCCAGGCCGGTTTATAAAAATCTTACCGGCGGAATAAAAAACACGCTGATTTTTCAGAGTATTGACAACTATACGGGTGTCGGCTATCAGATGGGACTTTCAACAAGCTGGTATGTACTGAAAAATCTGGCTTTTAATCTGAATTTTGATAACATTATTTCCACCCGCATCCGTATGGCTGATGCGGCGCCAGGTTATAAAGAAAAAATTACAGCTGAACTCGGTATATCCGCTATGCCGATTAAATTTCTCATGCTTGCCGGTTCCGTGCAGTACCGGTATCAATACGGATTTGAATATAATCTTGGTACGCAGCTGATGATCCGCGATACGGTTTTCGTCAACTTCAGTTATGATAACAATGTTTTCAGCAAAAACATCTCACTTGAAAACAAGGGAACAGCAGACGGAAATTTTTCATCTGCGTATTATGGATTCAGGGAGCTTTCAGGAGGGCTGGGGATCAAGCTGCAGCTGATTAAATTTGATTATAATATCAGATTTCACCGCGAACTGGGAATTACCCATAGCGGCGGCGTTACATTATATCTTAAAAAGGGGCTGATTGAATAACTTCTGATAAAATAATCAGTTTTTGGGAGCAGTTTTAGAAGTAACTGTTGTTGAAGCCTTATCTTGAGTTTCTTTACGCATACTTATTGCGCCATTGATTTGAGCGCCGCTTTCGATAATAATATTTGGAGTATTGACATCGCCGGTGTGACGCGCGGTTTTACTGAATAGTACGTTTTCAACAGCTGTGATATTACCTTCTATTGTGCCGTGTGAAATAAGCGATTTGGTTATAATAGCAGCCTTTACCCTGGCATTTTCGCCAATTACCAGTACACCTTCGGAATGAATATCTCCCTCGAATTCTCCTTCTATCTCAAGCGAGGTCTTGAATTTAAGCGAGCCTTTAATTTTTAAATCAGAGGCTAAAATAGTGGTAATTTGAGATTTATCGATTTTTATAACCTGGGCTTCTTCTTTTGCCATTTGTTTTCCTTTATTATTGGTTGTCTATAATACTATTATAGAGCTTTGTAAATGTCAACATAAATATTTTCATATTAAAACAGAAAACCGGATCTTTTTAAAAAACCTAATTTGTAAATTTCTGTAAAATTACGAAAAAATGTTTTGAATGATAATATTTTGCCTTAAAATGTGTTTCATTCATCAATTGTTTCGGATAAAAAATTATAGGAACAAAGAACGTCGGAGAAATCTGTTTTTATAATTTCCTGAGTTGAAATCTGATTAACCGGGTGCAGCATTTCTGTATATGAAGAAATAATCTGCTGATAAGAATAATTATTATAAATTTTCATGCCGCTAAAAGTACAGATGATAAAAAATGCAGCTGCAGAAGACAATAAAATAAAACGCCTGCATCGGTTTTTACGGTATTCAAGATGTACGGAGCGGGAAAAATTAAAATCATGCACGTCAAAACGGGAAAGAAAAACCGATACAGCATGATTATTCTGTATTGGACTTTCTTCGTGAATAAAAGCCGTATTGGTCTTAATGGTGTTATCTTTCATGTTAACCCCTGTCTTTAAAGACGGCAGCCGGCTTCTTTCAGCAGAGACGCGAGTTTTTCGCGCGCATAAAAAATTCTGGATTTGACGGTTCCGGTGTTGATTTTTACGGTTTCAGCTATTTCTTCGTAACTCATGTTTTCGTACTCCTTGAGTAAAAGAGGCAGCCTGTATTTTTCCGGCAGCCTGTCTAATGCGGAATTAAGCGCTGTAATTTCCGTCGGGTCGCTAACGGCATATTCCCTGCCGGGCGGCTGCGGGATTTTCTGCCGTATTTCCTGTCTGATATATTTACAGGCGGTATTGCGGGTAATGGCGTAGAGGTAAGTAAAAAAACGCGAATTGAATTTAAAGGCGGACAGGTTTTTGGCAAGAGCAGTCATTACCTCCTGAACAATATCATCGGCATGCCGCGGCGAACCGCAAATCATGCAGGCAATACGGAATACTGCATCATGATAGCGTTTATGAATTTCATCAAAGGCTTTATGATCGCCTGCCAGATAGCGTCTGATAAGTTCGTTATCTTCCTGCACGCCTCAGTATACTATCAGATAATTATTTTTTCCTGTTTTTTTCACTCTGCCCTTTAAGCATATGCCGGTATTGCAGAAATTTCATCCATTGATCTTTGGTCAGTTGTTTGCGGATTTTCTGATCGCGTTCGATTTCCAGGTATTCTTTTTCAGATTCCAGCGCAACCTGTTTATTAATCATGGCTTTAATCTTATCAAGCCCCGGCTCATCAGCTAAAAGTTCATATTGTTTGGCAAGCTGTTCCTGTCGTATTTGAATGACAAGTTTGAGAATCGGCACCCGGTATTCGGTCATAATTTTTTCAATTTGAGTATTTTGATCAGGAGTAATACCCAGTTTTTCGAGTATTTTTCCGTCTGCCGGAAAAAGCAGAACCGATAAAAATATCAGTATGCCTGTTAATTTCAACATAATTACCTCTCTTTAATATTTGTTTTTTAGTAATGAAATTAATATACTAAGTTCATTTTTTTTTCATTAATTTATATAAAATATTTATATAAATGCTCAGATTTTAAAATTTTAAAAATAGCAATAGAAAGAAAAAAAATCACTCCCTGGAAAATACCGTCT
>DNNS01000596.1 GCA_003497555.1 Spirochaetia bacterium | reverse complement strand
GAAAATCGTCTGCAGAATAATTTCAGTTTTCTGGAACTTGAAACTTCGGTTAACAGGCTTGGCATTTATGGTGTAATGTATAATCCGCAATACACGCATGAAGATAATGTTGCTGTAAAAAATCGTCTTTTTATTCCCGGCTTGAATAATCCAGTTCTTTCCAGTGTGCAGATCAGTTTTCCCAACCCAGATCGCGAGCAGGTAAAAATTCAGGTATTTGACCTGAACGGTAAAATTGTGAAAGAAAACGGTTTTAACGAATGGATTAACTTCTGGTCATGGGACGGCAGCGGGAAAAACGGAGAACTTGCTGCCCCGGGTTTATATGTTATTTCAATTGTAATCGGCGGTATCAGGGCAAAAGCAATTAATGTGCATGCGTATCTGTTAAAATAAGAAAAACTGTACAATTTTAAAGTTAATATATGAATTTATTTATTGGGCAGAAGATCAATAGCAAAATTATCCGGTTTTTTGTATAATGTAATATGAGGTAAGGTAATGGAAGGCACAAGCATTAAACAGCTATTTGCAGTGAGGTATAACTGATTTTGAATTACATATACATATTATTTTTTTTACAAAAGGCATCTGGCTGAACAAATGGCGCTGGTAAAATATATTTTTAGTCACCGCTGTACCAATAAAACCGAACTTAATACGGACTTGCATTCTCATAATCTCTGGCAGTTTTTATATTTATACAAGGGCAGAACAGAACTGTTTTTTGATAAAAGTAAAGGCACTCTGCGCCGCAACGGACTTTTAATAATAAAGCCTGATGTTAAACATAAACTTATTTTCCCTGAACCCGATAAAGAGCTTTGCGACACTTTACAAATGAAACTGTACATTGCAGATGAAATTATGCAGAAATTTCCCTGGCTGGAAGTCAAACCGTATTTTGTTTTTAACTGTCTGACATTAGCGGATGAAATTGAATCTTGTCTGGATTTAATGAACAGACAGGGAAAATATAAGCATGGTGAATCCGAAACTGCTCTGGAAGGCCTTCTGTTTTTTTTATTTGCAAAATTATCCGGCCTGCATTATGGAAATACATTAAAAACCGATATTCCAGACTCCAGAATTACCAAAGTGCTTGATTACATCAATAACAACATAGAAAAAACATTTACGGTCGGGAAATTATCGGAAACAATCCACCTGGAAGAAAGTTATTTTATCAGAATTTTCCGCAGGCAAACCGGCATTAGCCCCATCAGTTATATAAATCAGAAAAAAATGGAATGTGCGCGTAATCTGCTGATATTAACCTCAGCCAAACTGCATGAAGTTGCGCGTGAAACCGGATTTGTTAATTATCATTATTTTTCAAGGTTGTTCCGAAAAATATATAAATGTTCACCGCAGGAATTCCGGATAAAAAACCTGAAAGACGAACTGGAATATCACAGCACTCCGCAGAGCAAAGACAGTAAGCTGAAATAATTTACCCGTGTTTTAATAATTGCAGGCTGATTTACTATAAATACTTTATAGTGCATAAAATTGCGTTTTTCCTTGCACAAATTTGATATAATTTTAAGACTATATTGTGCAAAATAAAACCAAATCCGTGAATTGCTTTTGTTTTTTATTTAATTATAATTAAAACAAGATGAAAATGTTTGCAATACCCGTCTTTTTTTTAAATTTGCTTTTCTGCCACTGGTATTCAGACTGGAATTACCGTAAAGCCATTACCAATAATTATGCCTGCGGAGGAGATCTTACTAATTTTCCCTTGCTGGTTATAATCAGTAATGACAGCGATTTGATAAATCATGCTTCGAATAACGGTCATGATATTGTTTTTACACTTAGGGCAAACACCAATAAATTAGCGCATGAAATAGAATATTATTCAGCAGGCACCATTATAGCGTGGATTAAAATGCCCTATTTTTCGGCGTCGGAACAATTGTCGAATATTCTTTATATGTATTTTGATAAAACAAAACCCGGTAATCAGCAGAATCAGACAGCAGTATGGGATAATGATTATACCAATGTGTATCATTTAGACGAACCGGGAAGCGATTTTACCAATTCCGTAAAAGGAACAATTGATGGAAGCGGTTCCGGAACATATACATCTGCTGTCAGCGGTGTCGCGCATAAAGCCTTATTTGCGGGCAGTGCTGACGGAAGTATTAATTTTATTTCCAATGCCAGACTCTCGCTTTTTGTTCCTTTTATTGATAATAAAATACGAATGGTACCTGATGATGGTAATTATCAGCGTATTTTTACCGGTAATGAGAACAGACTTACAATGGCATCTTACATCGGCTCACGGATGTGGATTCCGGTATTTTCGCGTTTATCAGATATAAAAATCCTGCCTGATCTCTCTTACAAAATTTTTTCTGCGGATTTATCAGATACCGGAGTTTTCGGAGTAAGTGTAATTTCCGATGTTAATGAATATGAAAATAAAGTAACAGTAAAAAACCGTGTATTTGCCCCGCAATCTGATTATAGCGCCATGTCTAAAGTCAAGATCTTTTTCCCCAATCCTGCCTTTGAAGATGTCAGGCTGCAAATCTACCGCATGGACGGCCAAAAAGTATATGAACGTNNAAAAAAAAATCCTGATTTTTATGTTAATCGCTATTTCTGCCTGCGCCGGCATACGCGATAACAGTATGCTGCAGTACAATATAAAGGAATCATGGAAATCAGAAGCGCTTTCACCGGTCAATATGCGCATTAAAAGCAATGAAGCGCCTTTACTAATTTATGAAGCGGGAAATCCCGGCTGTGATATTGTGATTCCATCTTCCGGCGAAAATGCCGCTTATTATAAAGAAGCAGCCGTACGTCTTAAATATTTTCTTGATGCTGCAGGCGAAACTTCTTTTTCAATAATAACAGACAAACCGGTGCGCAAGTCAATATTCATCGGGCCTTCTGATGAAAAAACCGTCAGGGATGTTTACGCTTCATGCGCCAAAATGCCGTTTGAGTCCCTGGCAGTTGTGAGTTTTGAAAAAGGCATTATACTTGCCGGTAAAGACTGCGCTTCACCTGTTAAAGATGCAGGAGAAATCACGTGCGATTCTCAGTCGCACAGCAAGGGAACATTTTACGCAGTATGCGATTTTCTGGAGCGTACGCTCGGTTTCCGTTTTTATTTTCCGGGTGATATGGGCATGCATATTCCCTATTATAAAGGTCAGACCGTTACTGTGCCTGCAGTTGTATACCAGGATCATCCGGTATTTGCGCTCAGAAAATCATCTTACCCGGGCTACGAAACCCTTGATGCTGCTCTGCTCAAG
>DNNS01000597.1 GCA_003497555.1 Spirochaetia bacterium | reverse complement strand
GGACGTTCTTTTTCTGACTGGCCTGAGGGCGGAGTTCCCTGCGGAATCTGATTCCCGCTGCTGCCAGGAGAACTGTTGTCACGATCATTTCCTTCAGAGATTGATCTGCGTATTCTCGAAATCACTGAATATTGCGGGTTATAATAAATAAATTCATTGTTTAAACTGAAATATTTTGACAGCTTGTATTCAGTTTCCAGCGAGCAATTTCCATTTAAAAGACTAAACGGATAAAAAATTACACTAATATTCTTTTCGCTATTAGTAATAAAAGTTACTATTCTGAAACCAGATGTATTGGTAAGCGCATTATTTAGATTTATAAAATTTGACGTTTTATCATCGTTGCTAAAAACACAGCGGCAGAATAGTACTGCTGTAATTAAAATTATTTTTATATACNNAATTTTTAAAAAAAAATTAAAATTGGTTATTCTAATGAAATAAATTTTAATTTCAGGCAGGAAACCAGAGTAAACGCGCACTTTTTGTGCTGACAGGTAACCATAAAACGTAAAATTTACATAAATATATTTTAAATGTAAAATTCTATACATGGAAACAATAAAAAATACGCAATACCGGATTTTCTCTCATTTTGAGCAATTATCTGATCCTCGAAAAAAAATAATCTGAAGTATAAAAATAAAATAACGAGTGCCAAATAGTATGAATAACAATACATCATTAATTACATCTGAAATCATAATAAGCATAAAAACAGGCCTCTGTGCTCTGCGCCCTCTGCGAGAAATCATTTAATATGCTTTGTTTAACTGGAAAGTTATGGTTATTCTAAATCAGCATCGCCTTTGTCAAGTTTTTATTTAAAGACATAAAAATTTAAAAGGTGACGGATTACGATTTTTTTATATGAAATCTGTTTTGTAAGTCTTTTTTGTCAAAATAATTGTCTTATTGTTAAAAAAAAATTCGTTTTTTCTGCAAGAATGTATTATAATAAAAATAAAGGCATTTATATTAATAAATTGCACTTTTTTTAATTTCAGTTGTTATATTAACAGACAACAATTGAAGACAGGAGACAACTATGCATTATTACAGGCAAAAAACCATAACCGCAAAACTGCATATATTTTATAAATTAATTATATTGTTGTCAATGCTTTTTGCCAAAAATAGTCTCTGCGGAGCATGGTATTCAGACTGGGCATACCGTAAAGTAATTACTAATAATCTTGCTGTCGGAGGTGACCTTACCAATTTCCCTCTGCTTATTGTTATTAGCAATGATGCTGATTTGAATACTTATGCATCCAATAATGGTCATGATATTTTTTTTACGCTTGTAACAAATACCAATAAACTTTCGCATGAAATTGAATATTTTAATGCGGGTACATTAGTTGCCTGGGTAAAAATACCATTATTTTCAGCAAGCGAACAGGCATCCAATGTTTTGTATATGTATTTTGATAAAAACAAGACAGGCAATCAGCAGAATAAAACAGATGTCTGGTCTGAAAGCTATGCTGCAGTATGGCATTTTAATGAAAGCGCAGGAGCTACAGCAATAACCGATTCCTCGCCGAACAGTGTAAACAGCACTACAAGATATGGCGTACCAACAGCAGGTGTAACCGGTAAAATCGGAACAGCTTTTGATTTTCCACAGCCGGCTGAAAGCGGAGGTCTTACGAATTATTTTTATTTCGGCTATCCGGCAGCTTTGTCAAATTGTACAAATAATCAAACACTGGAAATCTGGCTGAACCAGGATTCTTTTGCCGCACGACAGAACCCCTGGGGCAAGGCTTATGCCGGCGAGTTTGCATGGACAACAGAATTAAGTGGAGACCTAAATTATTATTTCGGTATTACCGGCAGTAACAGCGGGACATCAAGTGTTCACTATTCGTCAACTGGAACATTGGGTACTGGAGAACATCAATTGAATGTATGGGACTATTGGTCGAGTGTAAGAGATTTTACCAATAATAGTATAATATGGTATTCAAATGGTATTCTCAACAGGACAAGTACACCCTGGACTAACTGGTGCAAGGCGGGGAATGGTGCGTTTTATATAGGGCGTGGTTATATCAGTTCGACTAATTTTTGCGGAATGCTTGATGAAGCCCGTATATCATATATTGCACGCTCCCCAAATTGGTTGAGTACAACATACGCGAATATGAATAATCCAACTTCCTACCGTACACTTGGCACTACTGAAACATTCCCTGGTGTCAATTTTACATTATTAACGTTTTCAACAGCACTTACAATTATTGATGAAACCGTCGGTTTAATGATTGTTGCCAATGTTCTTACAGGCACTATTACTTCGATAAACATTACCTGGGGCGATGGGCAAATTAACATTTTTACTCCGGGTGTTACAAATGTTTCTGAAACCTTTATACATGAATATACTGCACGTAACAATTTTACCGTAACAGCAGTTGTAACCGCCTCAAGCGGAATGGCCGCAACCAACAGCACGGTGATTTCCACGCTTCCCTACCGCTTTTATAATCCCTATAATCTTTCCTTTTACAATGAGCCCAAAGGCTGCCTGATCAAATGGAATATAACATCCAGCGCCAATATTACTCATTTTAACCTGTACCGCGGCAGTGATCTGCATGCCCGTATTGAAAATCCGTCTCTACGCGAATATCTTGATGAGAGGATAATTTTCGGCGACTATCATTCTTACTGGCTTGAGGCGGTTTACCCGGCCGGAAGCGTTTTTTCTTCCACTAATACTTCAGCATGTCATGCTGTTTACAAACGCGAGGCTCTGCTCGGTACCGGCGGAGGAAATCTTGATACTTTAATAGCCGGGCTGTATGCGCCGCCTGATGCTTTCAGTTCTACCTGTATGGTAACCATAAATATACTATCCAACAATTATGCCAGTTTTTATGAAAGCGGCAAACCGGTTTATCATCAGGTAGAAATAGCCGGAGATACCGAAGGTAAAATCAGGGGCGGACTGGTATTGAAATTCCGTATACCCGTAACCAACGGTTCTCTTTCCTTTAAACCTGCAAACGCTAACGGCTATACTGCAGAAGCGCATAAAGATAAATTATTCTGCGCTCTCTGGGATGGTAAAACCTGGACTCCGCTTTCCACTGCTGTTTATGAAAATCGTCTGCAGAATAATTTCAGTTTTCTGGAACTTGAAACTTCCGTCAACAGGCTTGGAATTTACGGCATACTGTATAATGCCCGGGGAATGTCAGGCGATACTCCCCTGACTGTAAAAAACCGCGTGTTTTTACCGGGACTTGATGACCCTGCCCGCTCCAGTGTGCAGATCAGTTTCCCCAATCCTGAGCGCGAACAGGTAAAAATCCAGGTATTTGATATGAACGGAAAAATTGTGAAAGAAAACGGTTTTAACGAATGGATTAACTTCTGGTCTTGGAACGGCCTTGATAACAGCGGTAAACTTTCAGGACCGGGGCTTTATATTATTTCCATTGTGGTGGGCGGAAAA
>DNNS01000271.1 GCA_003497555.1 Spirochaetia bacterium | reverse complement strand
ATTTTCCAGGGAGTCATCATGTTAAACTTAAACATTCAAAACAATGTAAATTTAATAAGACAGCTGTATTCTACAGCTGTTTTATTAAATTTACAGGGAGATATATGTTAGGCATAATTTTAATCATTCTGTTCCCGGCAATAGTCTTTTGTTGGGGCGGCCCCGAGCATGAAGCAATTACCAGTGCTGCGGTGCGTATTCTTGATCCCCAAACTGCAGCTTTTTTTGGAGTCGGATTATACAAACTGGTCAAGATGTTCTGCAAGCTGCCTGATATGAACTGGCAGAATTACGGATCCTGCATTAAAAAAAACAACAATTGTGAAATTCTTCCTGACACACGGCGCGATTGGAATATTTCTTACTACTGCGAATTTGATGAACTCACCGGCAAAGGTAGTTATTTTCTGCACGGACCGGAGATAGGAAATCGCCTGCTGTCCATGCCTGACGAGCGCAGTACTATTTCGTTTGAGAAAAAACTTTTTGGACATACAGGCGTACATTTTTTTTTAAAAAAGGCCTGTACTGCCCTGGATAAAGCAGATCTTTACAGCAGTCACCGTTATATTGGAATTGCACTGCATTATCTGGAAGATTCCACGCCTCCGCCCCATACTCTTGGAATTGAAGGCGGTTCTAATCCCCTGCATCATGCCATGGAAAAAATTAATAATCCTGCGCGTATTACCGCAGGTAATTATAAACCTGAAAAAATTGCCGGTACTGTAAAGGAATTATGCCGTAAAGCTGCCCAAATTGCAGCAGACAATGCCCGGGAAGCGCAGAATATTGCCAGGCAAAGCAGAGAGCTGGTTGAAAGCGGCAAGATCAATGAAGCGGAAATGCTCAGTCTGCGCTGTGCAGAAATATCAGCCAGGGCAGCAGCAGATATTCTTTTTACGGTTGCGGAACTTTATAAAAAAAGAAAATTTAAAGTAAAGGCCGGCAAAGGAAATCTTGTAAAAAATCCGTCGCTTGCTCTTGATTCCGATTATGATGGATTACCGGATAACTGGGTCAGGGAATGGACAGATACCCGCGAATGCTGGGAAATGCACAGATATGACCGGGTCTCCATGCACAGCGGCCGGGCATGCCTTAAAATGTTCAATACCTCTGCTGCCGGAGTCAGCTGGAGGACAAACTGGGATTCTGCTATAATACATTTTCCCGGAAAAAATTATTCTTTCAGCGGCTGGGTACGCACGGAGGGAGCTACCGGAGAAAATATTGCCGGTGTCAGATGCATGGATGATAAAATGAATTGCATAAAAGTATTTTTTACTGAAAATTATATAGGTACTGAAAAATGGAAAAAATTTTCCCTGAATTTTAAACCGCCAGCCGAAACTGCAGAATTGTTGTTGTATGTATCCAGTAAAAATAATCAGGGTTCTGTACTCTTTGATGATTTTTTATTACATTATCAATAATATTATTTAAAAAATTAAATATCTAAAGAAGTGCAAATGATAAATAAAATAATAACAGCCTGTTTTTTTTCTTTATCCTGTTTTGCCGCAGCTGCAGTATCGGAAAAGCCAGAAGAATATTATCCAATGCCCATTCGTTGGGATACAATAGCCCCGGATGAAATAAATTTACGGGGTAAGATTTACAGCATTCCCGCTGGTTCTCATGGTGTTGTTGAGCAGAAAGGCGATCGTCTGATATTTAAAGACGGGACGCCTGCCAGATTCTGGGGTACGGGTTTTGCTACGTCTATACCGGGTTTCCCGCCGGATGATAAAAAGGAAGCTGATATTTTAGCGAAAAAACTTGCTTCTTTTGGAATTAACCATGTAAGACTGATTGTGTCACATTCCTCATCGCCTAATATATGGAGTAAATTTTTTACCAGCGGCAGCATGGAATCACAGGAAATGGACGCACTTGATTATTTTATCAGTGCACTCAGAGAAAACGGTATATATTATTCATTCTGTCTTAATCCCAATGCAGGGCCGCAATTTAAAAAAGCCGGAGGTATACCGGATAATGGCCATATCGCTGATAATTTTCGGCATAA
Organism: Spirochaetia bacterium; assembly: GCA_003497555.1. Classification (GTDB taxonomy): domain Bacteria; phylum Spirochaetota; class UBA12135; order UBA12135; family UBA12135; genus UBA12135. Next base: position 1,800 of record DNNS01000271.1, on the reverse strand, counting down.
GGGTATTCAGCTATTTGATAAAAAAGCGATACAAGTAATATGTGAATGGTTCCGGGCTTTTATGGCGCATGTCAATCCATATACCGGAATAGCCTATGCATCTGATCCGGCCCTGATTTATCTGGATGCAGTCAATGAAGATTCCATTCATATGGCATATTTCCGGGAAAACTGGAAAGATGCGGGCAGAAAATTCTGGTTTCTGAGTGATGAAAACATTGCGTACCTTACCCGGGAATTTAATGCGTTTTTAAAAAAAAAATACAGAAATACCCTGGAGCTTCATAATGCCTGGCAAGAAAGCGGAAAAAACGGGCTGGATGAACAGGAACATCTTGAGGACAGCAGCGTCATCCTGATTTCAAAACAAGACCTGGCGGGAACCGGCAAAGAAAGAGTGCGGGATACAATGCGTTTTCTTTTATTCATTGATACTGATTTTGCCCGGCACATAAGAGAAATTCTTGATTCTCTGAAATACCGGGGGCTGTTTACCTTTTCCAACAACTGGTATGGTCACGGTTATCTTAATGCCTGCCTGCTGAGTGGAAATTATACGGAAACGCACGGATACTTTGATCATTTCAAATATGAAAAACTAGGCGAAAAGAAATTACAGATATTTGAAAATTTTTCCTATCTTTCCGGCCGCGTCCGGGACGGACAAAATAACCCAACTGATCAGCTGCTGATCGAGTCAGAAGCGGAAAATCCTTTTTTCCGCTGTATGGTAAATTCTCTTTATAATCGTCCTCTGATTGTATCCGAATGGAATCATGGAGCTTTCAGCGATTATGTGTACGAAGGACTCATTATGTTTCCCGTGTATTCCATGTTTCAGGGTTATTCGATTCTTGATAATCATATATATTTTCCGCCGTCCACAAAAAATGTCAGGGAATCCCATACCATAACCGGCAATGACATGCATGGCAATATGGTGCTATTCGCTTTGAGTCCTTCGCTTTCACTCGCATTTTCCCGCGGATATATCTCAGAACCGGCAACAAATTTTTTTATTGTACATGCAAAAAACGAGAATGCATATCTTGATTTTGCCGCTAAAAACGGTATTAACCTGGATTTTGGCAGTTCAGATTATCCCCTGCGCCTGGGATTTATTCATAAAATCCGCCAGGTACTATATGATGAAAAAATACAATCGGCATTGCCGGAAAAAATTACCGGCAAAAAATTTGTTTCCGATACCGACGAAATTATCTGGGATTTTAATGATCCTGCAAAAGCAGTACTCACGGTTAATGCTTCATGTGTGCAGATGGCAGCCGGATGTCTCAATACTGCCGAAGTAAAACTGAAAAATATCTCCTTGTCGAAGTTTAATACGCATGGAGCCGTGACCGCAGTTTGTTTGGATAATATTCCGCTTGGTTCTTCAAAAAAAATTCTTGTTACTGCCGCCAGTTCCTATAAAAATACCGATATGATATTTGAATATAGAGATAATAAAAAAATTATCCTGGAAACCGGTAAAGAGCCTGTTCTCATGAAACGATTGTATGGAATAATCCGTTTCAGAACAAAGTTAAATTCAGATTTTGAAATAATTGCGGTAATGCCTGACGGCAGTAAAAAAGAAGTTAAAAATATAATTAATAAAAAGAATCAAGAGTATATGGAAATAACCTGGACTATAGGTTTGGATGATACGCCCTGGTATATAATAAAATTTTTATAATTGCTCTAAAGGAAATCATACTTAAAAATTCCGGTTTTATGCCTTGCATGAATATATTTATCTTGCAAATCTCCGCTTTTTATTAATTATTTCTGCGGATA
>DNNS01000352.1 GCA_003497555.1 Spirochaetia bacterium | reverse complement strand
GTATTTACACCCAAGGCGCCGCGGGCTGTCGGACCATACTCGCAGGCGGTTTTAGCGGGGAATATGCTTTTTATCTCCGGTCAGCTGCCGTTTGTACCCATAACCGGCGAACTGATTTCCGGCGATTTTCAAAGAGCTGCCGAGCAGGTAATTAAAAATATTTCAGCTATTCTGCAGGAAGCGGGTATGGAGTTATCAAATATCGTACAGACCCGGGTATATCTTAAAAAATTAAAAAATTTTGAAGTGTTTAACGATATCTACAGCCGTTACTTTCAGGAACCGTACCCGGCACGGGCAGTTATTGAAATTTCCGACTTGCCTAAAAATGCCGATCTTGAAATAGAGGCTGTTGCCTGCAAATACGAATAAACGAGGTGAAAAAATGATTGCTGTTTCCGCCGGTGTTGTATCCATACTCGGCCTGGTTTTTGCGATTAGCCTGGTGGCTGCTTCCAAAAAATTTCATGTTGACGAAAATCCCAAAATTGAAAAAATATCCGAATTGCTGCCGGGCGCCAACTGCGGAGCCTGCGGCTATGCCGGATGTGCAGCCTATGCCAAGGCAATAATTGCGGAAAATGCGGAAATCAGCCTTTGTATACCGGGCGGAGAAGATACCCTGCATAAAATTGCCTCTCTGCTCGGCCGCGATGCTGTAAGCAGTGCAAGAACAACTGCGCGTCTTCTGTGCCAGGGTGCTAAATGCGGNNCGCGTCTTCTGTGCCAGGGCGCCAAATGCGGAGTAAAAAATAAATTCATCTATACCGGCTCGCGAGACTGTGCTTCCGCCCATCTTCTGCTGGGCGGGCCAAAAGACTGTTCTTACGGATGTCTTGGTTTCGGCGATTGTATGCGCGTTTGCCCGTTTGCTGCCATTACTATTGATAAAAAGGGTTTGGTGATCATCAGTGAAGAAAAATGCAAAGCCTGCGGAAATTGCGTAAAGGCCTGTCCAAAAAAAATTATTGAAATTATTCCTTCGGTCATTCAGGCTGAGAACAAAAAAAAAGAAAGAAAATTTTTTTACGTAGCCTGCCGTTCATTCGATAAAGGCGGAATTGCCCGAAAAAAATGCAGTCTGGCCTGTATCGGCTGTATGAAATGCGTACAGGAGTGCAAATTCGATGCCATTAAGGTAGAAAACAACTGCGCTAAAATCGATTATACAAAATGTACCAACTGTAGCAAATGCTTTAAAATCTGTCCCACCGACTCGATTATAAGTCTCAACCTTAAAATCGTAAAAACAGCAGCGGCATGAGCGTATTTAAAAAAATACAGAGTGAATTTTCCAGGGAAAAATTCCGTGAACAGGCTTTGCCTCTCATCCGCCTTGCCCTGGCTGAAGATATCGGGGCCGGAGACATTACTAGCAAAGCTATAGTTGCTCCGGGCCGGTTAGCGCGCTGTATCATCAAAGCCAAGGAAGAACTGGTGGTTTGCGGTTTATGGGCAATCGAACTGGTTTTTGAAGAGCTTGATAAAAATATTACAGTTAAATCCTTTGTTCAGGAAGGAACTGTTTTAAAACGGGAAGATATGGTATGTTCCATCGAAGGTCCGGCCGGCGCCATACTTGCCGGCGAACGTACAGCGCTTAATTTTCTGCAGCATCTTTCCGGAATCGCCGGGAAAACCCGCCAATTTGTAAAACTGCTGGAAGGAACGCATACCTGTTTACTTGATACCAGAAAAACCACACCCGGGCTGCGCTGGCTGGAAAAATATGCCGTAAAAACCGGCGGCGGAACCAATCATCGAATGGGTTTGTATGATATGTACCTGATTAAAGATAATCATATCAGTCTGGCGGGAAGCGTGCGCGAAGCTATCAGACTGGTACGTTCTCATAATAAAAATAAACTGATGGTAGAAGTGGAATGCCGCAGCATTGATCAGGTAAAAGAAGCATGGGAAGAATATGCGGATGTTATTATGCTCGATAATATGGATGATCTGCATCTTAAAGAAGCCAGGCGTCTGGCAGTTGACCGTTGTCTGCTTGAAGCCAGCGGAAACATTACTGCCGGCAGGATAAAAAATATTGCGCGCATTGGTATAGATTATATCAGCAGCGGTGCGCTTACTCATTCGGCTCCGGCAGCTGATTACAGTCTTTTATTTGCGGAACAAAAATAAAAAGATTCCCCCCTCTATAACTTAATTATCAGGTTTTACAATAAACTTGACAAATAATTACGGGATGTTATAATTTATTTATGAATGTAGATGATTTTAATACCTGTAATAAAACCGAAAAGAAAATTATAAAATATATTTTTTATCATCCGGGCTGCGAACGCAGAGAATTATGCACTAATTTTAATATTACCAAACAGGCTGTTTCCCTGGTTTTAACCCGCCTGGCCAAAGCAGGTTTTATTCAGTATAAAAATATTAACAACTACTTCAAACCCGGGAAAAAACCCAAACTGTTATTTATAAAAGAAAATGCGTTTTTTTTCCTGTCGGTTTTAATAAAAAATGAAGCAGTTTATTTTTCAATTGCAGATTCTGCGCTGAATATTATTGCTGAAAATTCTGTTCCCAACAATTTTACCAATCTTGAAGAAAGCATGATTAGAGACCTTAAAATCCATCTTGATGCCTTCTGCTCCGGCGCTCTGAAAAACCGTATGCCGGTAATGACAGCCATCCAGATTTACGGCCCCTATGACAACAAGGCCGGAATATTATACGGCCCTTCGGCATCTTTTCATGCTAAAAAATTTTTTACCGAAAAAACCGGCGAGGTGCTTGATTTTACCCTTCCTCTGCACGAACTTTTTAAACGTTATTTTCCCGGGCCGTTCTGTATTGATAACACCATACATATTAACTCTGAATACATTGCCCGTTATACAGAGTATAAAGATTATAATCCTTTACTGATTGTAGATCGGGGACTCGGGCTTTCATTTCTGAATAACGGCTGCGCAGTACGGGGAATGGATAATACCTCCGGCGAAATGGGAAGACTGCCTGATCAGGAAAATATTATTTTGGGAAGAACTGCCGCCCTGTGGACCATATCCAGACGTATTCAGACCCGTATGCAAAACGGAGAAAAAACACTTGCCGAGTACAGCGGCTATTCTCCGGATATTCCGCCCGAAGCTTTGGGCCGCGGATATCTGCAGGGCGACTCTGTTACCATTTCTGAAACAGACAAGGCGGTAAATACCATCTGGCAGGCGTTAAAAAACTTTGTTTATCTAATGAAACCACGTATGATAATTTTCGATCAGGAATTCAAGCCCCTGCATGAATCTATTAATAAAATCTTCGACTTAAGCGGCCAGTATAATAATTACAGTACTCATCAGCAGGGAACAGAACTAACCTATATTGATTTTTCTCCTGCCTGTCGGCTGTTAGCCGGGGGCTGGCGTGCTGCCGATCAATTTTTTCAGGAATTCGGCGTGAACTAAACAGCGTTTTTTGATTACGCGGCATCCGGTTTTTTTAATATTTTTCACCCGGTAAAATTTACAAGTACTGTAAAATTTTATTATGAAAAAAAAAAATGTACTTTTTATCTGGCATGCTGCGGTATTGAAAGACTATCAGGCGTTCCCGGAGAATTTAGCCGGAGCAGATTACCGTCTTTATCTTGTTGTCCCGGATCGTTTTCATGAAGCCGGCAGGCTGGTAAGCGCTTATACCGCCAGCCCGGTTATGGCAACCATTTCCCTGCCGGTCAGACGGGGAAGTCATTTATTCCGGTTTTCCTACCGGGGAATAAGCAGTATAATTTACCGCATCAAACCGGATCTAATGCATATTTTTGAAGAGCCCTGGTCTATGGCTGCTTTCCGCGCCTGTATATGGGCAAAAATTCTTTCTCCGCGCACTAAAATAATTTTTCATACCTTTGAAAATATTTATATGCGCCATTCCCTGCTGCACCGCCTGGCGGAAAAATTTGTTTTTAAAACATCTGTTTGCGCCATAGCCTGTTCTGAAGAGATAAAAAAAGTACTGATAGCCAAAAAATATAAAAAACCTGTGGAAGTAATTTATCCCGGGGTAAATGAAAAAATATACATACGGCTGCCTGAAAAAGAAATTGCCCAAAAACGCAGAAAACTCGGACTACTTGCTCCGGTTATAGGATATGCCGGACGGCTTACTGAAGAAAAGGGCCTGCCGGAACTGCTGACGGCTTTTACCGGGATTCCCGGCAGCGCCTCTCTGCTGATAGCCGGCAGCGGTCCTATGGAAAAACCGATTATTGAAAAAATTCCGGCCCTGGGCAGGCGGAAAAAAATTTTTTTGACCGGGAATCTTTCGCCGGAAGAACTTCCAGCCTGGTATTCGTTAATGGATATTCTGGTTCTGCCCTCGCGAACTACTGCCGTATGGAAGGAGCAATTCGGCCGGGTGCTGGCAGAGGCCATGCTTATGGAAGTAAATGTCATAGGCTCTGACTCCGGAGAAATTCCGCTGGTGATCGGCAATACCGGATTAATTTTCAAGGAAAGAAATTCGGATTCCCTGCTTGCCGCTCTCTGTGAACTCACTAACAGACCCCGTTACGCTTGCCGGCTGAAAATAGCAGCCCGTGCCAGGGCGCTTTCGCATTTTACCTGGACAATCTGCGCCGGGAAAACAATAGATCTTTATGATAAAATTACTTCATGAATAACAATAAAAAAATCATCCGCCGCATTCTGGGTTATACAGCCCGTTACCGGCTGCTTTTAATACCGGGCATGGTGATTACTCTCATGCTTTCCCTGGTCAGTGTGCTGCCTCCGCTGATCGGGCAGCTTGCCATTGCCGCTACCGGCGGGAAGCATCTTGAAATTCTGGATAAGGTTCCGGTAATTGCCAAATATGTAAACAGCGGCCTTGACGAAAAAAAAATCGCCGAAGAGGTAATCGGCAAAAAAAAAATCCGTCGTGAATTTGCGGTTATTCTTTTTATTTTAGCGTTTTATGTAATTATGAGAGTGGTGCTGGAATATTTTAAAAGTTTCCTGCTTACTTATCTGTCGCATACGGCTGTCATGAAAATACGCACTGATATGATCTCAAGCCTTACCCGTACGCATTCCGAGTTTTTCAAGCGGTCTAAAACCGGCGAGCTGCTTTCGCGCATGGAAAACGATACCAAATGGATTGAAAATTTTATTTACGGCTCCATTCCCTCCGCGCTTAATGATCCGCTGGCTCTGCTGCTGACTCTTTCCATTCTGTTTATATTAAGCTGGAAACTTACCCTGGCCAGTCTTCTGCTTACTCCGCTGATGGCTCTTGTTATTTTCCAGATTGGGAAACTGATCGGAGGACTGATTCACAAACTGCAGGAAAAACTGGGAAATTACATTTCCATAATGCAGCAGATTTTATATGGTATTGATATTATCAAGGTTTTCTGCCGGGAAGAAATGGAAAAAGAAAAATTTTCCAAAGCAGCCGGCAGCTTTCTGAGTACTGATCGCAAGCTGCTTTTTACCGCAGCTGCCAACAAGCCGGCGGTGGAATTTTTCATGATGAGTTCGGCGATTGTAATTATATCCTACGGAGGGCATCTGGTATTTTCCGGTAATATGCCTTTTGATCATCTCTGGGGTTTCATCCTGTTTCTGCTTAATATATCCCAGCCCATCAACAGTCTTTCCAATATGTACATGAATATTAAAAAAGCGCGCGCTGCCGGTGAAAGGGTTTTTGAAATAATTGACCTGCCGGATGAAGAAAATGGCATTGATAAAATAATGCCCGGGGAATTAAAAGGCTCTATAACATTTAAACAAACCGTGTTTTCCTATCCCCGGATGCAGGGCGATCAGGCAAAACAATTTACCCTCGGCCCGGTGACATTCAATGTTAAAGCCGGTGAAACCGTTGCCCTGGTAGGAGAATCAGGCGGGGGCAAATCAACCCTGGCAAGTCTTATTCCCATGCTTATTACACCCGGGCAGGGTGAAATTTTTTTTGACGGCATTGAATCAGGGCGCATTAACCGGCGCGGGCTGCGCAGACACATCTCCCTGGTATCCCAGGAAAGCATTCTTTTTTACGGAACGGTTATTGATAATATCCGCTACGGCAGAGATGAGGCATCTGAAGAAGAAGTAACAGAAGCGGCTAAACTTGCTCATGCCCACGATTTTATTATTAAACTGCCCTGTAAATACAATACTGTAATCGGGGAGCGGGGAATAACCCTTTCCGGCGGACAACGGCAGAGGCTTTCTTTAGCCCGGGCCCTGATTAAAAAGCCGCGCATTTTAATTCTTGATGAAGCCACCAGTGCGCTTGATACTGAAAGCGAAAACCATATTCAGAGCGCCCTGAAAGGCATTCTGCACCGGCAGACAACGATTATTATTGCGCACCGCCTTTCCACGGTAAAAAACGCTGATCGTATTTTTGTCATTGAGAAGGGAAAGATCATTGAATCCGGCAGTCACGCCGTGCTGATGAAAAAAAACGGCAAATACCGCAGACTGTACAGTCTGCAGTTCAGGTAAAGTTATTATTTCTTTACTCAGGATGTCGAAATGAACCCATCTGCTTCATCGCCTGCAAAAATAGAGTCCTCGATGTACAAAATAGTACGCCTCCGGCTTTCTTTTTGCGAACTCTTCGCATCTGGGCCCATTTCAACATCCTGTAATTATTTCAAATCGACAGCCTGACCGTATCATTTATTAATATGAAACATTTTAAAAAACACAGGTTTGTGCAATGCACAAAAATGTGAAAGATATAGCTATCATCGGGGCAGGCGTAACAGGTTCGGCTTTGGCGAGACTCCTGTCCGCATATGAACTGAACGTAACGCTTCTGGAAAAAGAAGTTGATGTCTGCTTCGGTGTTTCCAAGGCCAATTCCGGAATAATCCATGCCGGATTCCATTATGATTCTACCAAAACCCTCAAAGCGCGTCTTGAACTCTGCGGTAATCTGATGTTCGAGCGTCTTCATAACGATCTGGGATTTCCATTCAAGCGCTGCGGAATTATCATGGCCGCCTTTTCCAGCGAGGAAATGAAAACAGTCCGCAGACTTTACGATCAGGGGGTGCGGAATAAAGTCCCGGGGATAGAAATCTGCGGACACGACAGGATTACCGCTCTTGAGCCTAAAATCAATCCGGATGTGGTTGGCGGCCTTTTTGCTCCGAACGGGGGTGTTATAGAACCGTATCGTTTTGTGTTTTCTCTGATTGAATCAGCGCAGGCAAATGGCGTGGAGCTGTTGACCGCCTGCAAAGTGATTCATGTGCACAGAGAGGGTGTTTACTGGCGGATTGACTCCGGGGACGGCCGTTCTATTTTAGCAAAACGGGTGGTAAATGCCGCCGGTCTTTATGCGGACAAAATCTCGGAACTCTTCTGCGCAGAGCGTTTTTGTATACAGCCGCGTAAAGGCGAAGAGTATCTGCTTGACCGCAGTACTTTGTCGCGCCCGGAACATGTGTTGTTCCCGGTTCCGGCAAAGGATTCCAAGGGTATGCTGGTGATTCCAACCGTAGAAGGCACGGTTATGATTGGTCCAACCGCAGACATGGTTGACGACAAAGAAGATTTTTCAACCTCAACGGAAAATCTTGATAAAGTTTTCAGAAATGCTTCCCTGATGATCTCGGGAATTTCCCGGAGGGATATAATAACATCATTCGCCGGATTGCGTCCGTGTCTTGAGGGTGAAGATTTTATGATTTGCCGTTCCAGGATCGCTCCGGGGCTGATCCAGGTAGCGGGTATACAATCACCCGGTCTTACCGCAGCTCCGGCTATTGCCGAAGAGATAAAAAGTCTTTTAAAAGCAGATGGGCTTGAGTTCCGGGAAAAATCCGGTTATAACCCGGGGCTATCGCACAAACCTTCGCCCAGGAACTGTACCTTTAATGAACTTGAAGCGCTGGTCGCAGAGAATCCTGACTATGGAAACATCGTGTGCCGCTGTGAGCAGATTAGCGAAGCGGAGATTGTTGATGCAGTCCGCAAAGGCCATACCACGCTTGACGGCATAAAGTTTTATGTACGGGCGGGTATGGGGCGCTGCCAGGGCGGCTTCTGTTCCTTNNATGCGTATTATCGCCCGGGAAACAGGCGTGCCGATTGAGCAGATAACCAGACGCGGACCGGGCAGCGAGATTGTAGCGGGACGCCTGACAAGCGGAGCTTTAACAGATCATGTTTGAAACCGGTTGCGATGTAGCAGTAATCGGCGGCGGAGCAGCCGGGCTCGCAGCAGCAAATGAAGCAGCCCGTCTTGGCGCCAAGGTCATGGTGATTGACAGAGAGGCCTGCCTCGGCGGTATTCTGCAGCAATGTATACATACCGGTTTTGGACTTACCCGCTTCCGGGAGGAACTCAGCGGGCCCGAGTATGCCGGTCGCGACATAGCTTTAGCCCGCAGCAGGCAGATAAATGTTTTACTGGAAAGTACGGTACTCGATGCAGAGAATGTCGGCAAACGCAAGACGCTTCTGGTTTGTTCCCGGTCACACGGTGCCATGAAGGTTCATGCTCATGCGTTGGTTCTAGCCATGGGGTGCCGCGAGCGCAACCGGGGCAATCTCGGCATTGCCGGTTCGCGCCCTGCCGGTGTAATGACTGCCGGTCTGGCGCAGAGACTTGCGAACCTGGAAGGATGTCTTCCCGGCCGCAGAACGGTTATCATCGGTTCCGGCGATATCGGACTAATCATGGCGCGCCGTATGACCTGGATCGGAGCGAAAGTACTTGCCGTAGTGGAGATCATGCCTTATCCATCCGGGATTGCGCGGAATATAGCCCAGTGTCTTGATGATTATAAAATACCCCTGTTCTTGAGCCATGCCGTAACCGCAATACACGGGCGAAACAGAGTGGAAAGCGTTGTTGTTTCTCCGCTTATCAATGGAATAGCGGACACATCCAAAACCTTCACCCTGGAGTGCGACACTGTACTACTTTCCGTCGGCTTGATACCAGAGAACGAACTTTCAAAAAAAATAGGGGTTAAGCTTTCGCTTTCGACCGGCGGACCGCAAGTTGATTCATCGTACATGACAAATATCCCGGGGATTTTTGCCTGCGGTAATGTTCTGCATGTCCACGACCTGGTGGATAACGTGTCTTTAGAATCAACTCTGTGCGGAGTTGCGGTGTACAATTATCTGAACAGGGACGGCGCTTTTTTACCGAAAGAATTTCCGGTCAGCGCCGGGGTTAATTTGAAATACGTGCTTCCGTCAACATACCGGCTGGGCGCGGCTCAGCGTTTTTCCATGCGTGCACTCGCCCCCTTTGACGATGCGGAACTATTAATCAGCTCCGGCGGCTCAGAACTTATAAGAAAACATCTGCGTTTTGTACGTCCATCGGAAATGCTGACACTTGATGTTCCTGCGGATAAATTACCCCTGGGCAATGACATATCTTCGATTGAGGTTTCCCTGATTAAAAAGGAGTCTGCCGGATGAAAGAGATAACCTTCACCTGTATAGTGTGCCCGCAAGGCTGTCATTTGACTGCATGCCGGAATTCCGACACCGCCGGCTGGAGCGTGCAGGGCAATCGCTGCGTACGCGGCCGGGATTATGCGGTTTCAGAAATGACCGAGCCCAGAAGAACGGTTACAGCCGTGGTCCGAACTGATTCGGTATACCTGCCGTATGCGCCGGTACGAACGGACCAGCCGCTCCGGCGTGAAATGGTGTTCCAACTGCTTGAGGCAGTTTATGCGCTCAAGGTAAAATCTCCTTTCCGGGCCGGAGATGTAATCATAAAAGATTTTAAAGGAACGGGAGTAAATGTACTGCTCACGCGTACGGATGAGCCGCACAGTGTATTTTTTCCCACAGCGTTATTACCGGAACTTATGTAAAAATGGAGTTTTAAAAATTGCTCAGGCCATCAGGAAACTGCGGCTGCAGCAGGACATTACCATAGTCGTTCTTTCGCAGAGCTGGGGGGTTTCTGCTTTAAGGAAGTATTGAACTCACAATTTTCCGCTTTCATTTTTCTGAAAGCTGAAAATTGTGAAAATGTATAACATCTTGACAAATTATTTAAAAATTGCTATAATAGCAATATGGATAAATTACCGGCCCAGCCCAATCAAAGTCTGATCGACGGCATGTCGGTGCTGCAGGCCTTATCATCTTCGGGAGAAGTATCCTGCTCGCAGATTGCGGCTCTGCTCGGGCTGGAAATAACCAGAGTGAACCGCCTTTTAAAAACTTTAGCCTGGCTGGGTTTTGCCCACAGACTGCCTTCCCGTACCTATTCTCCAGGCCCGGGCATGCATGTTCTTTCAGCCCAGAGCATGTTTGGTTCCGGTTTAATTAAAAAAGCAATGGGGCCGCTTAAAAAGCTGCATAAATTAAAATTAATCTGCGCAATGGGAATGCTTTGGCGCGATCAGGTCTGTTATTTATATCATCGCGGCCCGGGTATGAAAGCAGAAGAAGCGCTTGGCCGCATTGGTCTTTATCCGGCAATTCATTCCAGTATTGGTATGGCTTTACTTGCGGAAAAAGCAGAGGATGAAATCCGTATATTGTTTAAAAACAAAACACCTGAAAGATTTTCAGATATTGATAAATTACTGAGTGAACTTAAAAAAATAAAAAGCAGGGGCTATGGCGAAGTGTTAAGCAAGGCACGTAGTATAGCTGTAACCATCGGTAATCCGGCATATGCAGGTATTGCACTTTCCGGCAATATTGGCGATAAAAAGATCGAACAAATTTGTACTGTACTTAAACAAGTAAAAAATGAAATCGAAAAAAAAGATAATATTTTACAGGGAGTCTTTATGATCAATATGAACACCCGAAACAATGAAAAAAAATTAACCACGAAGAACACGAAGCTCAC
>DNNS01000353.1 GCA_003497555.1 Spirochaetia bacterium | reverse complement strand
AGGGCTGATTTGGTGTTGAATTCCTCATGCTGTTTCTGCATATGCTGAAGTTTTTCCTGCCGGCTGCGCAGTTTTTCCTGCAGAGCCCCAAGCCTGGCGGTTTCTACCCGTATATGCTCCAGATAATCCTTAATATTAATATTGATTTCACTTTTATTTTTCTGATAACTTTCCAGGATTTATCCTTCTTCAATTATTTTATTTTCAAGTTCCTGCCTGCGTGCAGCCAGATCTTTCAGCCCGGAATCAATTTTGGCGATTTCTTCACGGCAGGCCTCGGCTTCTTTTAAATGCTCCGTGCGCGTTTTATCCGAGATTCTCAGATTTTCATTCAGCGCTGCCATCTGTACCTCGTTGCGTCCGGCTTCGGCATTATGATCTTCAATGCTTTTCTGATGAGTACGCACCAGTTTTTCCATGGAATCGATATTTTCGGCATTCTGCGTTTTCTCTGCGTCAAGCGATAATAAAGAAGCGTCAATTTCTTCTTTTTTGGCATAAGCGCCTTCAGCGGAAAAAACCAGTTCCTGGAAAGGATCTTTTTTGCCGATGATTCCGGAAGAAAGATCGATAAAGGACTCGCTGGCCGTGCAGAATTCCGCAAGCAGGGATGTGATTTCATCTTTACGGGCGGAAAAATCCGTACCGGAAAGCGCTGAAAAATCAATATTTTTTAAAAATCCGGATAATTCCTTGAGCCTTCCGCCCATTATTCCCAGTTTCTGTCTTTCTTCGTCACCGGCGGCTTTCTGGGAGCTTACGGCATTTTTCAGATTATCAAGCTCCTGAATCAGCTCGTTAATGATGATTTTATGTTTTTCTTCAAGCGAGGAACGCATGTTGTCAATTTCAAAATTACGGCGTTTGCGGTTGTGAATTTCTTCCCTGAGTTTTTCAATTTCCGTTTCTAATCCGGTTTTTTTTAAAATAAGAGCCTGGTTTTGCGCAAGGAAATTTTCTATCTTGCCGGTGTTTTCGGTTATTTCTTTTTCCAGACGCATAATTTCCGCCTGAAAACGCTCAAGCCGCGCGGCAGTTTCCCGGGAGCGGTTTTCACTGATAACAATATTCTGCCCAATATCATTGATATTTTCGCGGAAGATCAGCAGGCGGTTGGTGGCAGTGCTGATCTTCCCTTCAAGGGTTATGGTGTTTTTTTCCATCTGGGTGGCATCGTATTCCCTTGACTTGATGATACCGGTAATGGAATTTATTTCTTCGGCAATCTTGTTTACATCTTCGCTCAGACTGTCAATATCCCTGGTAAGCTGAACCAGGCGGCTGTCCACTTTTTCTTTTTCGTTTTTAAATTTTTGTATTTTATAAAGGTCGTAATCGATTTCGGCATTTTTCATGGTTTCGCTGATGGCAAAATACAGATTGGTCCGCTCAGCCTGGTTTTTCAGCAGATTATATTGCTTTTCTTTTTCTTTCAGGCTGATATCAATACGGGTAAGATGCTCGCGCGTATCTGCCAGTTTGGATTCATATTCCCTGATGCGCGCCCGGTATTTGGTAATAGAAGCGGCTTCATCAAAAATAATTCTGCGTTCTTCGGGTTTTTCAGAAATCATCTGATCGATTTTTCCCTGCCCGATAATGGAATAGGCTGCCTTGCCCACGCCGGTGTCCATGAAAAGAACATTGATATCTTTAAGTTTGACCGGATTTTTATTCAGCAGGTATTCGGATTCTCCGGAACGGTATAGTCTGCGGGTAATGGATATTTCATTGTATTCTACCGGTAAAATGGAATTTTCCGTAACCAGGGTAATTTCAACCTCGGCAAAATTACTGCGCGGCCTGTCTTCATTGCCGTTGAAGATAAGGTCTTCCATTTTATCTGCTCTTAAAATCCGGGCGCTCTGCTCGCCAAGAGCCCAGCGGATAGCGTCAACAATATTACTTTTTCCCCCGCCGTTTGGCCCTACCAGAGCTGTAATGCCGTTGTTGAATTCAAGATGTGTTTTTTCCGCAAATGACTTGAATCCGATAATCTGTAATGATTTTAAAAACAAGTGTAGATACCTCTGGATCACCGTTTACCGGAAACGGGTGGAGACGGACTTGAATATATAATAAAAGAAAACTTTAGTCAAACCATACTCACAAATTCCCACTTTCTTAAAATATGAAAAAGTGGGAATTCGTGAAATAAATATTTCCATATTTNNAGAAAAAGCGGGCTTTATTATTTTATTTACCCAAGAAATAAATTTACACCCCAATTAATTGACAAAAGAGATTCATAATGTTAAACTTGTAACAACAAAAAATATTGCGGAGGCAAAACAAATGAGTATAAAAATCGGTATTAACGGTTTCGGCCGAATCGGACGTCTGGTCTTCCGGGCGGCTTTTGAAAATCCTGAATTCAAAGATATTGAAATTGTCGGAATTAACGACCTTTTCGATGCCAAACAATTAGCGTACATGCTTAAATTCGACACTATGCACGGTAATTTTAAAGGCACAGTAGACGCTGCAGATAACGCCCTGGTAGTTAACGGAAAAAAAATCAGACTCACGGCAGAAAAAGATCCGGCTGCTCTCAAATGGGGCGATGTCGGAGCCGAATATATATGCGAATCAACCGGATTTTTTCTGGAAATGGCTAAAGCAGAAGGACACATCAAGGCCGGAGCCAAACGCGTTGTCATTTCCGCGCCTTCCAAAGACGATACTCCCATGTTTGTAATGGGCGTTAATCATAATTCCTATAAAGGCGAAGTTTATGTTTCCAATGCTTCCTGCACCACCAATTGTCTTGCGCCGGTAGCAAAAGTGCTCAATGACAACTGGGGAATTGCTGAAGGCCTTTTGACCACTGTACATGCAACAACCGCAACCCCAAAAACCGTTGACGGACCGGGCGGAAAAAAAGATTTCCGCGGCGGACGCGCTGCAGCCGGCAACATCATTCCTTCTTCCACCGGGGCTGCCAAAGCCGTAGGCAAGGTAATACCTGCCCTCAAGGGAAAACTCACCGGCATGGCTTTCCGTGTACCTACCCTAAACGTATCAGTTGTCGATTTAACTGCACGTCTTGATAAACCCGCCGGAGTAGATGCAGAATCAGCTTATGCTGCTATTAAAGCTGCTATGAAAAAAGCCAGTGAAGGCGAACTGAAAGGCGTTCTCGGCTATACCGAAGAAGAAGTTGTTTCTTCCGATTTCAACCACGAAATCCGCACTTCGGTTTTTGATGCCGGCGCCGGAATCATGCTTAGCCCCACTTTTGTAAAAGTTGTCAGCTGGTACGATAACGAATGGGGTTATTCCAACAAACTGCTGAACCTCATTCAGCACATGAGCAAAACAAAATAATTAATTAGATACTTTACAGCCTGCTGAAATACGCAGGCTGTATAATAATTCCGGGAGCAAACAGTGAATAAAAAAACCATCAAAGATATTAATTTAAAAAATAAAAAAGTTATAATGCGCGTTGATTTCAATGTGCCGATTAAGGCCGGAAAAATTTCCGACAATGCCAGAATTACAGCCGCTCTTCCATCTATAAAATATATACTTGAACAAAACGCTTCTTTAATAATTATGAGTCACCTGGGCAGGCCGGACGGCGCGCCCAATCCGGAATATTCCCTGAAACCTGCAGCCGATGAACTTTCAAAACTTTTAGGCCAAAAAATAATTATGGCCCAGGACTGCATAGGCCCGGAAGTAAAAAAAATGGCTGCAGCTTTAAAGCCCAAAGAAATACTGATGCTGGAAAATGTCCGCTTTCACAAACAGGAAGACGATAAAAAAGACAAAGACGGCAGAAAAGCCTTTGCCAAAGAACTTGCCTCATTAGCTGAAATTTATGTAAACGATGCTTTTGGCACTGCCCACCGCGAGCATGCCTCTACTGCCAATATTGCTTCATTCCTGCCTGCAGTTGCCGGTTTTCTTATGGAAAAAGAGCTCAACTTTTTAGGGAACGCTATTGATAATCCGAAGCGTCCTTTAATAGCCATATTAGGCGGAGCAAAAATTTCCGATAAAATTCCGGTTATTGAAAATTTATTAGCCAAAGCCGATAAAGTCATTATCGGCGGCGGTATGGCTTTTACTTTTTTTAAAGCTATGGGTTATGAAATCGGCAAGTCCCTGCTTGATGCTGAATTAATCGGCAAAACCCGGGAATTTCTTGAAAAAGGAAAAGACAAAATCATTCTCCCGGTTGATACCAAAGTGACAGCGGGTTTTAATTTCTCCGAAATGAANNAATGAAGCTTACCGGCGAACTGAAAACAGTACCGTCTTCAGCCATTCCGGCAGATCAGGAGGGAATCGACATAGGCGAAGAATCAGTCAAAAAATTTTCAGAAATAATAAAAAACGCCAAAACCGTACTCTGGAACGGGCCGATGGGTGTTTTTGAATGCCCTGACACTGCAAAAGGTACATTTGCCGTTGCCGAAGCCCTGGCTTCTGCTACCAAAAGCGGGGCTTTAACCATCATAGGCGGCGGAGATTCCGCTTCTGCCATAAAAAAGGCCAAACTACTCGATCAGGTAACGCATGTTTCCACCGGGGGCGGTGCATCCCTGGAATATCTTGAAGGCAAAATACTTCCCGGGGTAGCAGCTCTTAACGATAAATAATATTAATAACATCAGGGGCTGATACAGAACAATTTAATAAAGTTTTGTGTCAGTCCTTTTTACAATTCTTAAATACCAAAAAGAAACTGCATTATACAATATTTTATTGTTAAATTACGATATAATAATCCGTAGAAATACTTTTAACTATTCATAAAAGTATTTCTTTGCGGATTTCCGTTTTTCATGTTCAAAAAAACAGAAATCTGCAAGTATGAAAAATAACATTATCCGAGGCTGTAAATGAATAAAAACATTTTATTTCAGACATTAAACCATGAAAAAACCGAAAGAGTTCCCTGGGTGCCCTATACCGGAGTACAAATCGGCAGTTTGCAAGGCTGCAATGCCGAAAAACTCTACCGCAGCAGCGATCTTCTGCTAAAATGTCTTAAGGAATCTAACAGGCTTTATTCCCCTGACGGCCAGCCGGTAATTTTTGATCTGCAGATTGA
>DNNS01000120.1 GCA_003497555.1 Spirochaetia bacterium | reverse complement strand
CCCATAAGCGCTTATTATACGCAGCCATTTTTCCCGAAGCTCCGGCAGCACAATGGATACTCTGCCGGCGTTTGTTATGTCGGCTAAAAATTCAACTATGCGCGCCAGTTTTTTTTCCAGATTACCCATAGGCAGCTGGGAGATGCTGGATTTCAGACTGGAAAATTTTTCGCGTTTTTCAATAAGCAGGCGTTTTTCTTCTTCGGCGCGTTTACTGCCGGTAATATCAAGGCCGACCGACATATATCCGATAATTTTTTTTTTATTATATATTACACGATCGGTCCATTGCTGCCAGTAAATATTGCCGGATTATCCAATAACCCGGTGCTGATAAGTGGCAGTAGGATTTTTTTGATTTAATGAAGCAATATTTTTTTTTACAAATGCGCAGTCTTTTTTGGGAATAAACCTGAAAAGATTTTTACCGATAAAATGGCCGGCCGTCATGCGGAAATGTTTTTCATATTCCCGGTTTACAAATACCAAAGTTCCGTCAGGCTTGAAAATACAGACCAATCCGGGCATGGCATCTATAATCTCCCTGGGATTAAAATGCAGAAGCAGATCGGTATTTTTAGTTTTCATAAACGTTCGTTTCTATCGCCTGTAAGCATTATTATACCGGGAAAAACATAATTTTAAAAGCTTGTTGAAATCTTATGAAATATATGCTATAATATGATACAATGGAAGATCATGACAATCTATCGGTAATCAAAATCGACAGGCACAGAACAATTCTCAATCAGTTGAAAAAAAATAACCGGGTTACCCTGCAGAGTCTTGAAAAAGAAATAGGTGTTTCGCGGATTACCATACAGCGTGATTTAATTGAACTGGAGGCCAAGGGGTATTTAAGGCGCTATCACGGCGGAGCCATGCTGGTTGATTACGCTATCGAAGACTATGATCATAACCGGCGCATTTTTATTAATCAATCGGTCAAACGCAAACTGGCGCGTAAAGCCGCAGCCCTGATTAAACCCAAAATGTTTATAGGCCTTGATTCAAGCTCCACAGTCTTTTTTATTTCCGAGCAGCCCATGCCTGAAGGCGTAAAAATAATTACTTCAGGGATTGATACTTTCCAGCAGCTTGCTTCCAGGCAGCATAGTAATATTCAGCTGATTTTAACCGGCGGCAAACTGCATGGACTCACCAAAACCCTTACCGGCAGCGAAGCGCTTGATACTATCCGCAAGTTTCATTACGATTTATTTTTTTTTTCAGCAGATTCGGTAATTCCCGATAAAGGAATTTTTGATTCCAACGAAGAAGATGCAGCCGTGAAGCGCGCATTTTTAGACCAGGCAGATCAGAAAATTCTGATTTTTGACGCTGAAAAAATAGCCGGACGGAGCGGAGCGATCATTGCGTACTGTGCTGATATCGATTATCTGGTTATTGACAGCGCCGCTGCTTCAGAATATAAAGTCGTTTTCAAAAATAAAATTATATAGCGGAGTATTTATGCTTCAAAACAAAAAAAATATCGAACAGGCATACGCCCTGGCGCAGGCCCGTTATCGTGAACTGGGAATAGATACCGAAAAAATACTTGATCAGATCTCCAGACTGAAAATTTCCCTGCATTGCTGGCAGGGTGACGATGTCGGCGGTTTTGAGGGAAATGACGGGCTGAGCGGCGGGGGCATTCAGGTTACCGGCAATTATCCGGGCAAGGCGCGCTGCGCCGGCGAACTGCGGACCGATCTTGAAAAGGCGCTGTCTTTACTTCCCGGAAAGCACAAGGTAAACGTACATGCCATTTATGCCGAAAACAGCAGTACCCAAAACCGGCATCAGCTTGATATTTCTCATTTTTCAGAGTGGATCAGCTGGGCCAAAAAAAACCGTCTGGGGCTTGATTTTAACGGATCGTTTTTTTCTCACCCCATGGCTGCTTCCGGTTTTACCCTGTCCAGTTCTGATGAAAAAATAAGACGCTACTGGATAAACCATGCCAAAGCCTGCAGAAAAATTGCCTATGCCATGGCCAGGGAACTCGAGATTCCCTGTATCTGCAACATCTGGATTCCGGACGGAAGCAAGGATATTCCTGTTGACCGGCTGGAACCGCGCCGTCGTTTAAAAAATTCACTTGATGAAATATTAAACGAAAAATACGATGCTGCTTATCTGCGCGATGCTGTGGAAAGCAAACTTTTCGGAATCGGTTCGGAATCCTATGTTGTCGGTTCGCATGAGTTTTATCTGCAATATACTGCAGGCGGCAGTACCATGCTGTGTTTTGATTTGGGGCATTTTCATCCCACCGAATCAATTGCCGATAAAATTTCCGCGATTTTATTATTCCGCAATGAACTGCTGCTGCATGTAAGCCGGGGGGTGCGCTGGGACAGCGATCACGTGGTAATTTTAAATGATGAAATTTTATCTCTCATGCGGGAAATAAACCGCACAGATTCCTGGCGTAAGGTGCATATTGCGCTTGATTATTTTGACGCCAGTATCAACCGTATTGCAGCCTGGGCTATCGGAGGGCGCGCTACTTTAAAGGCAAGCCTGCTTGC
>DNNS01000036.1 GCA_003497555.1 Spirochaetia bacterium | reverse complement strand
AGCTGAACATGACGACTCCCTGATAATTAATTTTTTTTGGCAATGATCACCTTGACCGGTTCGGGAATTCCCGCAGTTCCGGCAATATTCTGAATACGCTGCAGCAGATTACCTGATATTTCCTGCCAGCGGGAAGCGGTTTTGGATCCGGCTTTAGTAACAAGATCCTGGGCCAGTATCATGCCCGGTTCCAATTGATTGATATTCAGACTTTTTATTTCCTTGCGGCTTTCGGAAACAATAATATCTTCAAGAGCTGCCAGCAGTCTGGGATCATAAGCTCCGGTACGGCTTTTCATGGATTCCATTATTTTTTCCGTTTCGGTATTCTGCCTGGAAATACCGTCGTAATCCATAGCCAGGCGCAGAAGACGCGAGCCCATGGGAATATTTATTCCCATGATTTTATCCTGCGGAAAACCCCGGCCGTCAAAATATTTATTCTGATATTTTACTGTTTCAGCCACTGCTTCCAGCCTGGGAATTTTTTTTATTATATCATATCCGATTAAAGGATGTTTTTCGATTTTTTCCGTTTCGGCAGGATTCAGCTGTTTTCCGGCTGCGGTTTTTTCGATAATTTCCGGAGAAATCATCAGCAGGCCGATATTGGAGAGCATGGCTGAAACTTCAATCAGCCAGAAATCGCAGAACCCGGTTTTTTCTGCGAGCATCCGGGCAATGCGCCGGATGCGGACCGAACGTCCGAATAAATCCGGCCAGGCAACGGAAAGCATATCGATAAGTATACGCACGCTTCCGGAAAGGGTTTTTTCCAGCAGATCGCGCTCGTTTTTAATCAAGGCATATTTTGCCAGGGAATTTATTATGCGCGCCTTTAAAATTTCAACCTGAATAGGCTTGGGAAGATAATCATCTGCGCCCAGCTTGAGGCATTTAATTACGCTTTCTTCCTCGTCAACGGAAGTGACCATTACTACCGGAAGTTCCCGCCAGGCGCTGTTTTCCCTCAGGGTCTTAAGAGTTTCATAGCCGTCCATTTCCGGCATCTGAATATCAAGCAGAACAATGTCGGGAATTTTTTTTCTGATTACTTCAAGTGCCGCTTTGCCGTTTTCAGCGCTGGTGAATGTATATCCCAGATCGGAAGCCAGTGTCTCCATTATCATACGGTTTTCTTCGGCATCGTCAACAATCAGAATATGGGCTTTTTTTTCTTCCATGAATTTTCCTTCTTCCTTCAGTTTACCCAGAAAGTTTCTACCGGCAGTTCAATGCCTTTAACTTTCAGGGCTGCGCGTTCGGCACAGGCAATGCGGTTTTTAACCAAATCAAAGGTTGATCGGGTTATTAAAATACGTCCAGGTTCGGAATTTGATTCGAGGCGGGAAGCAACATTTACCTCGCGGCCGATTATACTGTAAGACATGTGATTTTCGCTGCCGAAATTTCCTACCCGGCATTCTCCGCTGTTAATGCCGGCTCTGATCTGTATACCGCGTTTTTGTGCGGCTGCCGTCATTTTTTTGGCCATGGAAACGCATTGTACGGCATCTTCTTCATTACCTCTGGTATGCGGATCTCCAAAAAATATCATGATACCGTCGCCGATGAATTTATCAAGCGTACCGCCGAATTCAACAACTATACCGGCCATTTCCGTCAGATAGGAATTAAGCCATGAAGCCAGCGTTTCATTATCCATATTTTCAGAAAGAGGAGTAAAATTTACAATATCGGTAAAGCAGACAGTCAGAATTTTTTTTTCAGCCCTGATAACGGCATCGCGTTCACCGGAAAAAAAAGAGCGGTATAGCTCCGGGGAAAGATAGCGCCCGAGTTTTTCCGCTAACAGGGCGAGTTTCTGTTTTTGTTCCTGTATGGTAAGATGCGTCTGTACCCGGGCTGCGAGTTCTTCGGGATTATAGGGTTTGGTAATATAATCCACTCCTCCCAGTCTGAAACCGCGGGTAATTTCTTCAATGGAATCGCTGGCTGTGACAAAAATTACAGGCAGGTCTTTTGTTGACGGATTTTTTTTTATCTGTTCACAAACCTCAAAACCGTCCATTTCCGGCATTATAATGTCAAGAAGTATCAGATCCGGAATTTTGCCGGAAGAAAGTATTTTTAAGGCTGCCTGGCCGCTGGTGGCTGCTTTTAGTAAATACTTTCCGCCAAGTAATGCCGAGAGTGTTTCAATATTTTCCCTGATATCATCAACTATCAGAATAGAACTTTTTTTTTCTGCAGGCATATATAAATTTAGCCTTGAAAAGGAAAAAAATGCAAATGCCTGATATCCCTCACAAATTTCCGCTTTTTAAAAAATTGAAAAAAGCTGGTAATTTGTGAAGAAAATATTACCGGATTATTTTCCGCTCTTGAAAATTCCCTTGATATTATCCATCAAATCATTGGGCATAATGACAAATTTGGCGTTTTGCGAAGCGGCAAGCTCCTTGATACCTTCGAGATATCTCTGGCCAAGAAGATAAAGCACCGGATCGCCTCCGCACTGTTTCAGGGATTCAGCGACATTTTTCAGGGCATCTGATTCAGCCTGGGCATATCGTTCACGGCCTTCGGCATCGCGGAAAGCGGATTCTTTCCTGGCTTCAGCTTCAAGAATGCGCGCTTTTTTTGCGCCTTCGGCAATACGCTCCTGGGATTCTTTCTGGGCTTCAGCTTCGAGCACGGTAGCGCGCCGGTTTCTTTCTGCTGTCATCTGCTTGGACATGGCTTCAATTATATCTTTATGCGGAAGAATTTCTTTAATTTCCACTCTGGTGATTTTGGTTCCCCAGGCATCAGTGGCTTCGTCAAGCACGGTTAACAGTTCGGCATTTATGCGATCGCGTGAAAAGAGCGATTCATCAAGGCTTAATTTTCCCATAATAGAACGCAGAGTGGTTACCCCCAGATTGGCAATAGCGTTTTTCAGGCTTTGAATTCCGTAATAGGCCTTGTAGGGATCCATAATTTTATAGAATACCACACCATCAACATTGACTGTGGCATTGTCGGAAGATATAATCTGCTGTTCAGGAAGATCAAGCAGCATTTCGCGGATATCGGCCTTATAGGCAATGCTCGAAAAAAGCGGATTAATAAGATTAAGCCCGGGTTTCAGTGTTAAATTATATTTGCCGAAAGTTTCAACAATCCAGTTTTCCGCCTGGGGCACGATTCTTATTCCCTTAAATACCAGAATAATTACGAAAATCACCAGGGTGATTGTTACTAGTGGTGTCATCATGGTTTTTTCTCCATTTTTTTATTTTTTTCGGAAACTACAAGTTTAATACCCTTTGATTCAAGCACGATTATTTCTGCTCCGCTGGCAACAGTATCTTCTGAAACAGCCTGCCATTTTTTCAAACCGTGAAAATTTTCATATAGTTCTATTTCTCCAGGTTTGTCAGGGCCGATAGCAGACAATGCTTTACCGTAAAGATTGGCCAGTGTGGGATCACGCTCGTCGATATTGTTATTTTTCCTGAAGAAGGATAATTTTTTTAGATAGAATTGCCAAAGCCCTACCAGCGATAATGAAGATAAACTAAAAAACAGCAATTGCCATTTAACATCTGCTATGCCCAGGAAGGATAATAAAGCAGTAATGGCTGCCCCGGCTGCAAACCAGATAAAAACCGTGGCTGGGGAAAAAAGTTCGAATATAGCCAGCAGTAATGCGCATATTGCCCAAAATTGATAGCTTACAAACGTAAAACCTGCAATATTCATTTGTTTCCTTTGAGACACTAACTATAGTGTATTATCAAAACGGTGTCAACTTGTATGGGTGTAAATTTATTTCTTGGGTAAATAAAACAACAAAGCCCGCCCCTGTGTACTAAATTTTAGCGGACAGATGAGTGGAAACCGTCATAGCCGCTAAAATTTAGTAAACAGGGGCGG
>DNNS01000738.1 GCA_003497555.1 Spirochaetia bacterium | reverse complement strand
TCCGTATAAAGGATCATTAAAAAGATTTATATCCATTTCAGCCAGGCGTTTACGCAGTTTCTGCGCATCCAGTTTACGGGGTGTGATATTTTCTTTAAGCGACAAGGCAGCAGCGGTTCCTGCAGCCTGCCCCATGTTGAGGCATTCCAACACCAGGCGGTTTCCGGACTGCGCCATAAAATCGGAAGAAAAATTTCTCCCGGCTACCAGCAGATTATCGATTTTTTTGGTTACCAGAGCCCGATAAGGTATTTCCCGCCATTCTCCCGGATTCACATATACTTTTTCTTCGCTGCCGTCCGGTTTTTTTCTGATTATATGCTTGATATGCCCGGGCTGGGTAGGGTGNNACCCGGGCTGGGTAGGATGATGGGCATCGAGCGCATGCATACCGCGCATTATGGCATCATCGAATTTCCTGCCGGATACAATATCCTCACCGGTTACCCGGTATTCGCACATAATACGGCGCGAGTCGCGTACACCCAGCATGGGAGCAGTATCAATCAGCCAGGCATTTTCAAAACCCGGAATATTTTTTTTGCAGAATTTCATAAAAAGCTGATTCTGCTCGCGTTGTTCAACAAGCTGGCGGGTCAAGTCTTCTGCATCCAGACATTTGCAGTTTCGGCTGTGGGCATAGCAGATAAAAAGCTCCTGGTGATTTTTATTGCGTCCGGGAACTACCACTATCCAGTTAATACGTTTGTCAATCATATAGGGAAATTCCCGGTTTTTTATGGCATCCTGGATTTTGGCGGCCCACCATTCGATATTATTGATTTCCGCAAGCGCACTCTGGTATTTGTCATAATCTACATTGCCGATACGCGCCACCAGGGAAGATGCCTGATTATAACCGTTAAGTTCCGGACAGCCGACCTCAAAAGGCACACCTGCATAGGCTGCGGTATCTCCGTCACCGGTAGCATCAATTACCCGTTTTGCCTTAATGGCCTGAATGCCGGATTTATTATATATAACTACTCCGGTAATACAGTTTTTTTCCACAATAGCATCAATGATAGAGGTATTGTACAAAATTGTTACACCTTCTTTTACAAGCATTTGTTCCAGTACGCATTTAGTGATTTCCGCATCTACAAATCTGCCCTTGACAGCTCCACGCTTTTTAAGTTCGTTAAAAAGATCATATCCGACACCTTCAATATAACTGAAAGTAAGGGCAACATAACCGAGTGTTACCAGGCCGCCCAGCGCCGACTGCTGTTCTATCAGCATGGTTTTGGCGCCGTTTCGGGCAGAGCACATGGCAGCGCCCCAGCCTGCATAACCTCCGCCGGTAACCAGTACGTCTACTTCTTTACTGACCGGAACATCATCTTTGCAAAATTTTATTTTTTTCATATAAACCTCCGGAGTAAACAGGTCATGCCTGTTTTCCATGATTAATATTACTGGAATTTTTATTGAAATACTCGCCGGAAATTATAAAAAATTCGGCATTTATTACAGAATCAATTTTTTCCCGGTCTGCCGTATTTTTTTCCGGTAAAGGGAGGGCGACAAGCCGGTATTTTTTTTGAATATCCTGCTGAAGTGATTCAAATCATTAAACCCGCAGGAATAGCAGATTCCGGTCAGGGCATCGGATGATGTTTTTATCTTTTCCAGGGCCATAAAAATACGCAAGGTATTGATATAATCAATCAGGGTTTTGCCTGTAAATTTTCTAAAATAACGGGCAAAATAAGCGGGAGAAAGCCCGGAGAATTCCGCCATGGCCGGGAAGGAAATATCCTCGGCTTTATGTTCGTTGATATATTTTATTACGCTTTCGATTTTTTCCGAGAATTTGTCGGGTATGGAGACCGCGGCAGGTTTTTTTTTCCGGTAAAAGGCCCGGCTGCACAGGCATAAAATATCTATGAGGCGCGCCTGACAGGCAGGCTGAAAAAAAGCCGGCTGATCTTTCTGCAAATGTAAACATTCATTGATATTTCTTTCAGCAAGCAGGCGCTCGCTTTCATTAAAAATTATTTTAAACGCGTGTTCCGGGAAAAAACGGAAAAACGTCAATATTTCACTGCTGCTTCCCCTGAAGTTTCGCCAGTCAAGATAATTGGTAAAATCGGGATTTATTACCAAAGGCAGAAAATTTATCTGTACTGCTTCTGTGCCTCTTTGCATGATTTCTATGCTGTGTTTTTCCAGGGGGCGTACGGCGATTAATTCGCCTTTTTTAACATGTATACTGCCCTGGGCGCTGTAGTTGATTATTTCTCCTTGCGCCACATATACAAGCTGTATAAACTCATGCCAGTGTTTTTTTACCGGATGATCTTTTTGGATGGTAATAAGAAACGGAAAATCAACTTGCGGAAAAATGGAAATGCGGTAGGATTCTTCCGTCTCCGCGGTAATGATGGTTTTTACCATGCTTTTATCCCTAAAAGCAATGATTTTGCCCGCTTATGCTCTTAGCAAATGCCCGGCATTTTCTTGCTTAAAGGGTATACTAAAGCCCGGACAATGTCACTGCTTTGTG
>DNNS01000737.1 GCA_003497555.1 Spirochaetia bacterium | reverse complement strand
CAATGGAACCGCGGGGTTTATCCTGCGCAGGAAACCATCGAATACCTTCTGCTGCTGCTGTATTTTTCTCCGGGTAATTCTCTCAGTAAAATAAATAAATTTTTCAGCGGCAACCGTATTAACCAGGAAACCTTTGACAGAAAAAAAATCCTTTTTGAAAAACTGTTTAACAGCAAGCTGACATAAAATGGCGTTCCCAAGAGCAGCAAAAAACATCATTCTGGCCGTTCTGCTGCTATATACCTGCGGCCTGGCTTTCTTTACCGCTTTCATTATAATTTCAATGAAAGATCTGCGTTCGGTTGAAGCCCTGGAATATTATTCACCGCCTATTCCCACCAGTATACTTGACGTTAATAATAAAATAATTACCAGGTTTTATTCGGAAAAACGGGAGGTTATTCCCTTTAATGATGTTTCGCGGCATGCCATTAATGCGTTGATCGCCACAGAAGATGAATCTTTTTTCCGGCATTCCGGAATTAACCCGGTTAGAATCATCAAGGCTTTTTTGGTAAATATCAGTTCCGGAAAAATTGCCCAGGGCGGTTCCACCATTACCCAGCAGCTTGCCGGTAATATATTCACCGGCCGCAGGAAAAACCTGCTTCGTAAAATCAGGGAACTCTGGTATACCATAAAAATTGAAAAACGTTACACAAAAAAAGAAATTCTGTCTTTCTATTTTAACCAGATCTGGTATGGCCACGGTTGTTACGGAATACAGGCCGCTTCACGTTTTTATTTCGGCAAGGATGCCCGTAATTTAACCCTGGCAGAAGCAAGTCTCCTGATTGGCATTCAGCCCAATCCCAGAATTTTTTCTCCGCTTTCAAATCCCGCCGAAGCCATGCGCCGTCACCGCATAGTACTCAACAATCTGGTGCGTGCCGGAAATATTACCGCCCAGGAAGGCGCCGAGGCTTATAACAGTTTCTGGATTGAATACCGCTCCCGTATTATTGCCAAACAGCGTACGGCTTTTGACATGCAGGATAACCATGCGCCTTATTTTGTGGAATATCTCAGACCGCGTCTGGAAAAGCTTGTCGGCTACGATATGGTTTACAAGGGAGGGTTAAATGTTTACACCACACTTGATATCAACCGTCAGAAAGCTGCGGAAAAATATATAAAAGAAGTTCTGGCCAATCAGGATATTTTTTTTCAGGGCTACATGCAGCAGATAAAAAACTATATTGACAGACTGGTACTTGATCATCTTGATCTGCATTCCCAGCTTTACGGTCTGGATCAGATAAATATAAATCAGACAAAAATCAAACAACGGATGAACGAAATCCTGGCAACCCGTGTTACCAGACAGCTTAAAAATTTTTCGCTTATTTTCGGTATTGACCCGGCTCTGAATATTACTCATTTTGCCGAACTGGCGGGTTTAAGCGCACTCGAAAACAAAACCGAATGCGCATTTATATCCATAGAACCTTCCACCGGTTATATTTCGGCCATGATCGGGGGAAGCGGTTTTTCATATAATAATCAGATGAACCGGGCAGTGCAGATGTACCGGCAAATCGGTTCAATCATGAAACCTTTTGTTTATGCCGCTGCCATTGACACCAAAAAAATTACTGCCGCCACGCTTTTTAACGATACACCCATAGCTTTTGAAAATCCCGACGGTTCTCTTTATATACCTCAAAACTATTCCGGAAAATATTACGGTTATATCCGGGCGCGGACTGCTTTGCAGAAATCAATTAATGCTACAACTCTGCAGGTGCTGGAACTTGCGACCATTGAAAAAACCAGGGAATACTGCAGTAAAATGTTCAGATCCCTTACTGCGGAGGACCAGGAAAAAAAATTTCCATACAATATGACCATGGGCCTGGGTTCCGGGATTTTTTCTCCTCTGGAACTGGCTACGGCCTATGCGGTTTTTGCCAATGACGGAAAAGAAGTTATTCCCCTTTCCATAAGATATATAACGGATCGTGACGGTAAAATTCTCCGCAACCTTGAAGAGGAATTTTACGGTGACCGTATCCCATCCCAGGTAATAGACAAAGCAACTGCCTTTATCGCTGCAGATATTATGCGAAACGTGCTGGAACCGGGAGGCACCGCCTACAATGAGAATCTGATTAAAGAATTCGAACATCCTTCCGGAGGTAAAACCGGTACCAGCGGAAACTGGCGCGATGCCTGGTTTGCCGGATTCAACAAATATCTTTCCACGGTAATATGGCTTGGTTATGACGACAGCCGGCTTTCACTTGGAAAAGGCCGGGCTGGTGGAACCCTGGCTGCTCCGGTCTGGATAAAATACAACCGCGATGTACTTATGAATAAAAAAAACTATCCATTTGAAAAACCTGAATCTGTAATTGAGGCTGAAATCTGTACCGATTCCGGAAAATTACCGGGCCCGCGCTGCCGCCGGACCATGACCGAATATTTTCTGCCAGGTACTGTGCCGGAGGAATTCTGCGATTTTCACAGCAGGGAAAACCTGCAGGAAATGGAATTTGCAGAAACCATCAGAAATATGAAAAAATCCGACAGGCCTGACAATGACGACAAAGAAAAAAGGCGAAGATTCAGAACTCCAAAATCCGGCACTATGAATTCCAATACCGGCATTGATTTCAGCAGTTTCTGGTGACCTGCATGCTCTGGAAAAGCCGTGAAAAAATTCCACCGGTCAGCGGGTTTAACGGGATCAACAGGCATACTGCCCGGTTAGGTCTTCTGCGCGGCCTGGCTGACGCATCCGAACTAAATATATTTATTGATAAATCAGGCGGCAGACTGCTGTCTCCTTTTTATATTCCGGGGATCGAAAAAGCCTGTATGCGGATTCTCCAAGCAGTGCACGCCAGGGAAAAAATTCTTTTATACGGCGATAAAGATGTTGACGGAATCGCTTCGCTGGCTATTATGAACTGGACTTTAACCCGCCTGGGAGCCGGTGAAAATATAATGCTGTTTGTGCCGGAAAACTCAGACGGCTACGGCGTACACCGCAGTATAATAGAAAAATATCTTAAAGAAAATGTAAAACTGATAATTACTGTTGACTGCGGAATCTCCAATATCAGTGAAATAAAATTTGCCCAATCTGCGGGCATTGATGTTATTTTGACTGATCATCATAATCCGGGAACCGAACTGCCTCCGGCCTTTTTCACGCTGAATCCCAAAGTTCCGGTACCCGGCCTGTCTGCGGAACTAACCGGCTGCGGAGCGGCATTTAAACTGGGACTTGCTCTGTGCATGTATGCAAGAAATGACCAACAGAAAAAATTTTGCTATCTTCTGCCCGGAAACAACCAAGAAATTACTGCCGTAAGCGCTGCCGGTTTTGTTCTGCAGGGTAAACCGGCGGAAGTAGAAAATCCGCATACCTTTGCCGGCAGCGCCATATTAATTACCGGCAGCCGGCGGCAAAAAAACATGTTAGCTGAAAACGGTATTGCTGCCGCATGCCTCGCCGATCTGTGGGAACAGTACCTTACTCCCGATATC
>DNNS01000402.1:373-2888 GCA_003497555.1 Spirochaetia bacterium | reverse complement strand
ACCGCGGGGCGTAATCCGCGCTCCACCGTGGGAACCATTACCGAGATTTACGATTTTCTGCGCCTGCTTTTTGCCCGAGCCGGAACTCCCTGGTGCCCTGATTGCCATGTGCCGGTAGAGTCTATTACCAGAGATACCATAACCGATGTTGTTATGGAAAATTACCAAAGCGTTTTTATATTCATCATGGCGCCGGTGATAATAATCCGCAAGGGTGAATACCGAAAAGACCTCGAAAAACTAAAAAACAGCGGATTTATCAGAGTACGAATAAATGGAGAAATCCGCGAACTTGAAAATGAAATTAAACTCGGCCGCTACGAAAAGCACACAATCGAAGCGGTGATTGACCGTGTTTCCTGCACAAATGAAAACCGCCGACGCATCAGCGAGAGTATCAGCCGCGCACTCGACTTGGCAGACGGAAAAGTCTCGGTAATTCCGGCTGATGAGAACGGCTCAGCTAAAGAAAAATATTCCATTTACTCCACAAAAACATCCTGCCCTTCCTGCGGACATTCCATTCCGAAACTGGAACCTCCGTTTTTTTCTTTTATCCCTAAAAGCAATGATTTTGCCAGCTTTGCTCTTAGCAAATGCTCGGCTTTTTCTTGCTGAAAGGGTATACCCAGCCAGACAAGGTCGCTGCTTTGTGGTATAACTCGCCGCGGGAGCATGCAGCGCCTGCCAGGGCCTGGGAGTAAAGCAGTTTTTCAGCGAAAAAAATATTGTCATCAGCCCTGAACTTCCCCTGCCCGAAGCATTACCGGTTTTTAACAATGAAGGAAAAATATTATATAACGATACCGGTCTGGAAGAAATTAAAAAACTCGCGGCTGATAGAAAAATTGATTTAAATATAGCATGGAGAAATTTACCCGGTGATTTCCGTAAACTGATCCTGCGCGGCGATGAAAAATCTTTCGAGGGAATTATTCCGCTCTTCAACGCAGTTTACCGCGTATATCATATTCATCATCTCGAAAGATTCATGGAAATAATTAACTGCCCGCAATGCGGCGGTATGCGCCTTAATAAATCTGCTTTGTCGGTTTTTATAAACAAGAAAAATATTCAGGAAGTCTCCCGGCTGCAGATAAAAGACCTGGCGCGTTTTATCGGACAGCTTAAATTTACCGGCAGCAGTGCGCAGATTGCTTCACCGGTGTTAAAAGAAATTAAAAAGCGCATTAATTTTCTGGAAAATGTAGGGCTGGATTATTTAACGCTTAACCGGCGCTCCTCAACTTTATCGGGCGGTGAAGCCCAGCGCATCCGGCTCGCGGCCCAGCTTGGCAGCGGCCTTACCGGATGTTTGTACATTCTCGATGAACCGTCCATCGGCCTGCATCAGCAGGATAACAAAAAGCTGATCGCCACTCTGAAAAATCTGCGCGGCCGCGGTAACACGGTTATTGTAGTGGAACACGATGAAGAAACCATGCTCGCTTGCGATTATCTGGTTGATCTCGGCCCGGGAGCGGGTAAGCAGGGCGGGCAGATAGTTTTATCTTTTTGTTTTTTTTATCTGCCGTAGTTCAATGCCTTCGATTAAAAGACGTAATTCAGTCAGGCTTACTTCCAAAGTAAATTGCTCTTTGGTATTATCAGCAAAAGGAATAACTATTACTCCGTATTCAAGCCGTCTGGCGCATACCCAATAGCCGCCTTTTTCCCAAATAAGCACTTTGAAACGGCTGCGAGAACGATTGGCGAAAACATACAGGTCGCCGGAAAGCGGGTTCATATTATTTGTTGAAACTATCGCGGCAAGTGTATCAAAGGATTTTCGCATATCAGTGGGCGTTAAAATTAAAAATACCCGATTGCTGCTTTGTATCATCTGACAGCCCCTAGAGTAGTTATGAGTTCCGGCAGCATATTAACAGCAGACAAGCCCGATATTTTTAGCCGAATACCGGACGGAAAACAAATATCAACCTCATGTTCGTTATGAGAATTACCGGCTGCTAATAATTGAATCATCGGCGGTGTGACTTTCTGCATTTTTTCTCGGCTATAAATACCTTTAAGCTTATAGAATTGAGAGTTGGCTATGCCGAGCGATTTGCAAAATGCTGTATCAGTCCCTTTATACCGATTTCTGCGTTCCAAAAGATTTTGAATTTTGTCAGATGTCCATTTTTTTTGCATATAATGCCTCCTGAAAGCGGCATCATTATATGCAAAATTATGACAATTTTCTATATGCGGTTGGTGGAAAGGTTACAATACGAGGAGGTTACTAGAGAACCGTTTTTGGATTGATATATGAACGATTTATTGCTTCTAATTGTTATTCTATAGCTCAATCAAAAGTAGAACCATTATTACGAACTAAAGCTATTTATAATGATAATCTGATGGTTGGCTTTATTATCCTAAATTTTGACCCCAATTTTACTCACTACAATTAAAAGTGATGTTTTTCCAAAGAAATATGTTGTTTTTTCATGGTCAATAAAAAATTAGTAGTGAGCAAATAACTCACTACTACTAATAAAAATTATAATTT
>DNNS01000402.1:0-321 GCA_003497555.1 Spirochaetia bacterium | reverse complement strand
TTTAAGGTGGAATTCAGGTATTATGTATGGGTTTAACGAAAAAAATAAGTTTTATGAAATATATAGGCTAATGATTGATTATCATTATCAACAAAAAGGATTTGGGAAAGAAGCAATAAAAATTGTTTTAGCTGAATTATTTAAAGATGATAATTGTAAAGAAGTATATATTAGTATTGATCCGAATAATTCTATTGCATTAAAAATATATCAATCACTTGGTTTTAAAAAAAATGAATCTAACGTTTATCCGGGAGAAATCATAATGGTAAAGAGATTAAATGATTAAAAATGGCGCAAATAAAAATAAACGGTCGCAAC
>DNNS01000165.1 GCA_003497555.1 Spirochaetia bacterium | reverse complement strand
TTGCGTGCTGACAATATTCTTTATATCCGAATGGCAGAAGTTAATGATGGTATGCAAAAGCTAAGTCAATTCTATTTAAAAGCGGCATAATTTCCCACTTTTGAAATTCGCGCCCCGGCATCTCACAAATTCGCTCTCCATAAAATTTGCCAAAAACCTTATATTGATATTATACTACTTGCGTAAACTGCTGCGGGAATATCAATTGAAAAACAAACCGGTATCTGAAAACCATAAAACAGGGCGAAAAAAAACACATAATTGCAAATCCGTTCTTACCCGGGACCGCGAAAAAAAATTTGAATTCATTGTCAATACCTCCGGAGATTTAATGTCACTGGTAGACAGCAATTACCGTTATGAAGCGGTTAATAATGCCTACGGGCTGGCGCACGGAATCAAACCCAAACAATTCGTCGGGAAAACCATAGATCAGGTATGGGGGAAAAAAATATTCCGCAGCATTATCAAGCCCTATTTTGATCAGTGCTTCCGGGGCCAGGAAGTTCATTATCAGGAATGGTTTGATTTTGGCGCGCTTGGCAAAAAATTATTCGACGTGATTTATTATCCCTATCCCCCGGCAAGCAAAAATGTCACCCATGCGGTTGTGGTTTCCCGTGATATAACACGGCAATTTCTTTTTGAAGAAGAGCTGCGCAGAAAACAAAAACTTGAATCCATGGGCATTGCGGCCGGCAGTATTGTTCATGATTTCAGTAATGTGCTTACCATGTTCATAGGAAATTTGTCTCTGCTCAGACAGTATCTGCCTACCAACCCGGTTAAAACCATGGAAATTTTGGGACGAATGGAAGAAATTGCCGCCAGAACATCCGAAACCATTCAAAATATGCTGAAATTTATTAAATCAGGCAAACCGGAATTAACTGTGCTGAATATTGCCGATCTTTTATCCGAAGAATGCAGTTTTTCCCTGGCCGGAAGCTCAGTAGAGATCACCGGAAATTTTAAAGACAAACCCCTGCTGATCAAGGCAGATAAACATCAGCTGAGCCAGGTATTTAATAATCTTTTTACCAATGCCCTTCAGGCCATGAACCGGCAGGGTAAAATTTCCATCAATACCCATATAAAAACCGTGAAAAGAAACGATAATATTCCGCTTGCACCCGGAAAATATATAAATATAATAATCCGCGATTCCGGCCCGGGAATCGATAAAGAGCATCTGCCCGGTATCTTTGACCCTTTTTTTTCCCTGAAAAATAAAGGCCATGGACTGGGCCTGGCAATCTGTTATTCAATAATTATAAAACATAACGGATATATTTTGGCATCATCCGGAAAAAGCGGAGCAATATTTTCAATTTATCTGCCGGCAGCAGATTAACCCCATCTGCTTCATCGTCTGTAAAAATGCAATCTTCTGCGTATAAAATAGTACGCCTCCGGCTGTATTTTTACGAACTCTTTGCATCCGGGCCCGTTTTGACATCATGTCATTTTACAAATCAACAGCATAACTCAGAAATTATCCAGCTGTTCCAGGCGTTTTAAAAGAGGCGGATGCGAATAATGCACAAAAACATAGGCAGGATGCGGAGTAAGATTGCTTAAATTATTAACAGATAACTTTTTCAGGGCAATGATCAGCGGAGCAGCCTGATAAGTTTTGGCTGCAAACCGGTCGGCCTGATATTCATGCCTGCGTGATATATAATTGGTAATGACATGTAAAACCGAAGATACCGGACTGTAGAGCAGACTGAAAATCAATATACCCATGTGAAAGCTCGGCTGCTCTGCACCAAGAGTCAATAAAGGGTTTCCGATAAAAAGTCCGAACAGGTAAAACATCACGCCGTTTTCTAAAATGGAAAGCGCCAGCCCCCTGATTGTATGTTTCTTTTTATAATGCCCGATCTCATGCGCTAGAATGCTTACAATTTCTTCTGCAGAATGTTCTTTAATCAGGGTGTCAAATAAAACAATGCGTTTTTTGGGACCGAGTCCGCTGAAATAGGCATTGGCCTTGCTGCTCCGCTTTGAACCGTCAATAACAAAAATATTATCTATTTTAAAACCGGTCTGAACTGCGTATTGTTCAATGGCATTTCGCAGATCTCCGGCCGGGAGCGGAGTTTGTTTGTTAAAAAGCGGAACAATCAGTGAACTGTAAAACATAACCAGAAAAAGCGAAACAGCGCTGACCAGCAGCCAGGCATAAATCCAGAGCAGATTTCCGGCAATCTGATAAAACCAGGTAAGCAAGGCAAGCAGGCCGCCGCCCATAATAAGCGCAAGCATCCAGCCCTTGATCTTATCAAAAATCCAGGTTTTAGCGGTAGTACGGTTAAAGCCGAACTTTTCTTCAATAACAAAAGTTTCATAGAGATCAAAAGGAATATTAAGCAGATCGGAAAGAAAAGCCAGTCCCCCGAAAAAGGCAAGAGACATTAGTACCGGATTCTGAGTATACTGCCGTACCAGGCTGTCGGCAAAAGCAAAGCCCCTGAAAATCAGCATGCACATAATTAAAATAAAACCGAATGCCCCGGACAGAATACCGGTAATATAATTTGCCTTGTCGTATTCCATAGCCTTGCGGTATTTTTCTTCGCTATAAATATCTTTAAGTTTTTCAGGTAGTACCGGATTCCAGCTGTTATGATTTAAAAAACCGAGAACCAGTTCGGCGAGATAATTAAAAACCAGAATACCGGTAATAATGCGGAAAACTGTTAATTCCATATCAGCCTGCGATCTCTGTCAGGGTTTCAGCAATATAATTTATTTCGTCTTCGGTATGAACAGGGGACACCGGCAAACATAAAATTCTGGAAAACACATCTTCGCATACCGGAAGACTGATGTTTTTCTGAAAATAATTTTTATAAAAGGTATGCATGTGCAGAGGTTTAAAATGTACGCTGGTTCCGATGCCGTGTTTTTTTAATTCATCATAAATCCTGTTGCGGCTTACAGAGCGGCTGAAAAGCACCGGAAAGAGATGCTGCGCGGATTTAACATACGAGCGTTCCGCCGGCAGGGAAATATTCCGGCAGTTTTTAAAGGCGGATCGATAAATTGCCGCATGCGCTTTTCTGCGTTCAATAAATTTATCAAGCCTGGTCAGCTGATGAATTCCGATAGCTGCTGCAGTATCAGGCATATTGTATTTAAATCCCAGCTCTGCAATATCATATTCCCAGGTTCCGGTTTCGGAATAGCGTTTGGCCATTTCCCGGCTGTCGCTGATGCCGTACATGGAGAGCCTGGCGGCTTTTTCCGCAAAGTCAATATTGTTGGTTGTAAGCATTCCGCCTTCAGCCGTAGTTAAATTTTTGGTTGCATAAAAACTGAAACAGGCGGCGTGGCCGGTGTTGCCGATTTTTACTCCACGGTATTCTGCACCGGCGGCGTGAGCCGCATCTTCAATTACAATAATATTATTTTTTTTTGCCAGACTGCGTATTTCGTCAAGCTCGCAGGGATGCCCTGCATAATGTACCGGCATTACAGCGCGCGTATGCTCTGTGATCAGCGAAGCAAAATGTTCAGGATTCATGGTAAGGGTATCGGGAAGAATATCGCAAAGCACCAGGCGCGCTCCGGTATATAGAACCGTATGCCCGGTGGATGCAAAAGTAAAAGAAGGGGCTATTACTTCATCGCCGGCTTTTAATTCCAGCAGGGCGAGCGCTGTGTGCAGGCAGGCTGTGCAGGAATTCATGGCGACTGCCTTTTGACTGCCGCAATAGGCTGAAAAATGCTCCTGAAATTTTGCGGTTTTTTTGCCGGTAGTAAGCCACTGGGATCGAAGCGTATCTGTAACTTCTGAAATTTCTTCTTCTCCCAGCAGCGGAGGAGAAAAAGAAATAAAACGGTCTGGTCTTTTCATTTTTTTTCAGATGGATTGTCTCTTGGGGTATACACAGGAAAACCGTATTTTTTCCAGTCTGTTATTCCCCCGGCCATGTGCCGGAAATCGGAGAAACCCAGCTTTTTGAAAATTTCCAGCGCTTTTTCGCTGCGGTTTCCGGAGCGGCAGTAAACAAGATATT
Organism: Spirochaetia bacterium; assembly: GCA_003497555.1. Classification (GTDB taxonomy): domain Bacteria; phylum Spirochaetota; class UBA12135; order UBA12135; family UBA12135; genus UBA12135. Next base: position 204 of record DNNS01000165.1, on the reverse strand, counting down.
TTTGATGCCTGTCAAGCTTGCCTATATTTTCAGAAAAATCGTCTTTATGAAAATCAATATTTATCGAGTTTCTGATAAATCCTTCGTTATATTCGCCTGCAGTGCGTACATCTATAATAACCAGATGTTTTTCTGACCGGATAAGATTGTAAGCTTCTTCAATATTAATAGTATTTTCCTTAAAATTCTTTGAAAATAAATATA
>DNNS01000166.1 GCA_003497555.1 Spirochaetia bacterium | reverse complement strand
TTTGATGACCGCGAAGTACGCGCGCTATGGGACGAACAAAACGCCAAGTGGTGGTTTTCAGTTCTGGATATAGTGGCTGTTCTTACCGATCAATCGGATTACAGCAAAACCCGTAACTACTGGAAATACCTGAAAGCCAAACTCAAAAAAGAAGGCAGTCAAGTGGTTAGCGCCGCTACCCAGTTGAAAATACCCGCGCCGGACGGCAAAAAACGTTTATCCGATATGCTCGATTACAGCGGCATTATTGCGCTGGGTAAAGAGTTTCCGGGAAAAAAAGCCAACCGGTTTATGAAATGGTTCACTTACAGCGACGAAAGCATTGACGGAAAAAGTAAAACCAAAGCCTATGCCTTGTTTGAAAGTACCTTTATTAACAGTATTGAAACCGGTACCACCAAAGGCCTGCAGCAGATACACGCATATTTATTCGGCGGTTTGTATGAATTCGCCGGACAAATCAGGCAGAAAAATATATCAAAGGGCGGTTTTCAATTTGCCGCAGCGCGTTTTCTGGGTGATACTCTGAAAAAAATAGACGCCATGCCTGAAACGACATTCGATGAAATAATTGCCAAATATATCGAGATGAATATTGCGCATCCTTTTATGGAAGGGAACGGTAGAAGCACTCGGATATGGCTTGATTTAATACTTAAAAAACGCCTGAAAAAATGCGTTGACTGGAGCAAGATCGGCAAAACAGACTATATGAACGCCATAATAAAAAGTTCAACTGACAGCAGCTTACTGATTAAATTGCTGAAAGGTGCTTTAACCAGCGAAATTGATAGCAGGGCAATGTTTATGAAAGGAATAGACTATTCCTATTATTATGAGGAAAATTAAATAACATGAATGAAGCGGAAACCAGAGCGGAATTAATTGATCCTGCACTAAAAGCTGCAGGCTGGGGTGTTGTAGAAGGCAGCAAAGTCAACCGTGAAGAAATCACCCTTGGCAGACTGCAGGGATCCGGCAAACGATCCAAACAGGATGTAGCGGATTACGTTCTGGTTTATAAAAATCATAAACTGGCAGTTATTGAAGCCAAACGCCGGGACTTACCTGACACCGAAGGCCTTACCCAGGCGAAACGCTATGCCCAAATGCTGCAGACACGCTTTGCCTATTCTACCAACGGCGAAGGCATTTACCGCGTTGATATGAAAACCGGCAATGAGGGATATATTGATCGCTATCCCGCGCCTGATGAACTCTGGAATGACACCTATTCAGAAGTAAACGAATGGCGTAACCGGTTTGCCTCTGTTCCTTTTGAGGATATAGGCGGCACTTTCGAAGCCAGATACTATCAGCATAATGCTATTTCCAAAGTGCTGGAAGCTGTCGCTGGCAATAAGCAGCGCATACTGCTCACCCTGGCAACAGGTACGGGTAAAACCTTCATCGCCTTTCAATTAGCCTGGAAACTTTTTCAGAGCAAATGGACTCTGGCAAGAGACGCATCACGGCGGCCAAGGATTCTTTTTTTAGCGGATCGAAATATTCTGGCTGATCAGGCTTTTAATTCTTTCTCGTCTTTTCCGGAAGATGCCCTGGTACGCATCGCTCCAGACGCAATCAGGAAAAAAGGAAGGGTCCCCAAAAACGGCAGTATTTTCTTTACCATATTTCAGACTTTCATGACCGGTACAGATGAACAAGGAAATACCAAACCCAATTTCGGCGATTATCCCAAAGACTTCTTTGATTTTATTATTATCGACGAGTGCCATCGCGGCGGCGCGAATGATGAAAGCAGCTGGCGCGAGATAATGGAATATTTCTCACCCGCGGTGCAACTTGGTCTTACTGCTACACCCAGACGAGATGGCAACGCCGATACCTACGCCTATTTCGGTGAACCGGTCTATGTTTATTCGCTGAAAGAAGGAATCAATGACGGTTATCTGACGCCTTTCAAGGTAAAACAAATTTCGACAACGATTGATGATTATATCTATACGCCGGATGATGATGTTTTAGCCGGTGAGCCGGAACAAGGCAAACGATATACAGAGCCGGATTTTAATCGAATCATTGAAATTGAGAGCCGCGAAAAGTACCGGGTGAAAATTTTCATGGACTTGATCAATCAGAACCAGAAAACACTTGTGTTCTGTGCGACCCAGCATCATGCCCTGGCTGTAAGAAATCTGATTAATCAGATCAAGCAGAACACCAATTCTGATTATTGTGTGCGAGTGACAGCCAATGACGGCTCAGAAGGCGAGAAGTTTCTGCGTATGTTTCAGGACAATGAAAAAACTATTCCGACTATTCTCACTACTTCACAGAAATTATCTACTGGAGTCGATGCCCGTAATATCCGCAGCATTGTATTAATGCGTCCGGTTAATTCCATGATTGAATTCAAGCAGATTATTGGTCGCGGTACCAGGCTCTTTGACGGAAAAGATTATTTCACTATTTATGACTTTGTAAAAGCCTATGAGCATTTTAATGATAAGGAATGGGATGGAGAGCCGGAAACCTGCTCTGTTTGCGGAGAACTGGTTTGTACTTGCCCTAAAGAACCGCCAAAAATATGTGATGTATGCGGTCAAAGTCCCTGCGTGTGTGAAAAGCCGGTTTGCCCGCTATGCGGAGAGCAACCGTGTAAATGCGAAAAAGGTCCGTGTCCGGTTTGCGGTGAGAAACCCTGTGTCTGCAAGAAGAANNTATTCAGCATATGATGGCAACAACGTTCTGGGATCCGGATGGCAAACCCATGTCAGCGGAAGATTTTGTCAGACGATTATACGGTGATTTACCCGCGTTGTTTGCGGACGAAAAACAGCTTCGGGAAATCTGGAGTAATCCTGATACACGCGCAAAACTGCTGCAAGGCCTGGAAGAAAAAGGTTACGGTAAAGATCAGTTAGCGGAAATAAGCAGGCTGATTGATGCCGAGAAAAGCGATTTGTATGATGTTCTTGCCTACATAGCTTTTGCCAGTGCGACCCTGACCCGGGAACAAAGAGTTGCCATGTGCAAGGAAAACGCCGAGTCGTACTATATGGACGCGCAGCAGGAATTTCTTGATTTTGTTTTAGGGCATTATGTTACAGAAGGTGTGACAGAACTTGCTGCGGAAAAACTACCGCATTTACTGGAATTAAAATACAGAGCGATTGCTGACGCTGTTAAAGAACTCGGTGATGTAACGAGTATCAGGGAATTGTTTGTAGGGTTTCAGCGGTATTTGTATGTGGAAGAAGCAACATAACGGAAATTAAATATGCTTGAAAATAAAGTTATTATTTCGAATATAGGATTAAATGGTCCTTTTGTCTATACTATTGATGTTCTTAAAGATGAATATCAGGTAATATGTATGATGGTGTGTGCGTCGAGTCTTGCGTTCCAGAGAGAGATTCAGAATGAGTCATTCAAATGAGGATGGTGGCGTGAGCGACCTAATACGCGTATTGACACTTGATGGTGGTGGTGCCAAAGGTTTCTACACATTGGGTGTTCTGA
>DNNS01000578.1 GCA_003497555.1 Spirochaetia bacterium | reverse complement strand
CATGTTTCCGTAAATATGTACAGGCATGACCGCTTTGGTAGCCGGAGTAATCTTAGGAATAACGGACTGCGCGGAAATGGAATGGTTTTTTTCGTCGATATCGGCTAAAACCGGTACAGCTCCGGCATTGATTATAGACAAAATGGTAGGATAGGCTGTGTTGGGAGATGTAATAATTTCGTCGCCCGGACCTAATCCCAGCGCTTTAATAATTATCAGCAGGGCGTCATGCCCGTTACCGGTACCAATGGTTTTTGCGCCTAAAAAATCGGAACATTCTTTTTCAAAAGCTTCAAGTTCCCTTCCGAGTATATACCAGCCTGAAGACATAACCCGGCGGTAGGCTTCATCAAGCTCGGAAGCAAGCTCACGGTATTCTGCGGCGAAATCAGTCATGGGTATCATAGTGTAACCACCATTGTTAAAATTATTGCTGCTGTCGAGAATATCATTACCTTGCTTGATTTTCAAATGNNTATTTTTTGGGTAAATAAAACAAATAAATTTACACGGTGGGAGAAAAAAAAGTATGCCCCGTGTTGTCAAGAATTTTCTGCAGATTAAATATAGACGCGTATCCAAGAAAAAAAATTGCGCCCGTTTTGATTTTTTTCTTTAGTAAACAAAACAATGTCTAGAAATATTGTATATGCTCAGATTTTAAATTTTAAAATAATCTTTAAATTCCCATAATAATAAAATCAGGTTCATCACTGTTAGTCTGACTGTTATTAAGTTGAAAAGGGATTTATTTTAAACCGGCAAAGAAAAAGCGCGGAGAGTATCCAGAGATTTTTCAAGGTCCCCCTCGTTAAACACTTCAATAACGGTGATTCCTTTAAAAATCACAAGTATTTTTTTTAGTATATCGATTTCTTCCGGCTGCAGGATGGAAAGCGGCAAGTGATCACTCTGACGGTTGTGTCCATGGATATGAAGTACTTTTATATGCGGCGCAAAGGCAGTATAAAAATCAAGCGGGTTTTGCCCTGATATAAAGCAATGTCCTGTATCAAGACACAGCGGGAATCCGTTCTGTATTGCCATGTTCATTTTTTTTTCTTCAGCCGCATCATGATTTTCTATGCAGATATTTTTAAAATTTTCAGGAAATTTCTGTCTGAGTTTTATAAGCGTTTTTAAGTAATGCTCCGAAGACGTTTTAAACCCGTCAAGATGCAGAATATAATATTCTACTGATAAAACCGATGTTAAACTGAAAATTTTCTGCAGGCAATCTGTTGCCTCCTTGGACCGGGAGGGCGTCAGTAGTGCTAAATCTGCAGGTAAATGCACCAGATATCTTAAACCGGTTTCATTTTGTACTGCTTTTAATTCTTCAATGCTTTTTGTATTGAAAACTTCATTGTAATAATTCCTGCCGAAGCAGAGCAGCTGCGTACAATCCATAAGATCTGATAAATAACGCACATTATCAAGCAAATGATTTGCTGTTGATTCAATAATATATGATGGGGCGCCGGTATTAATAAGTTTTTTTTTCATTTAAGTACAAGGGCAATAAACAGACCGATTATTTCGGTTGTTTCATTTACTGCACCCAGTACATCGCCGGTTGCTCCGCCGATTTTTTTACTGCTCCAACCTGCCATAAAAAGTGCGCAGCCTGCTCCTCCGGCAGATATTAATGATATTTTGGCGAATAAAGGCCAAAAATTACTTCCGGAAAAAAAAGTATAAATAATACAGATAAGCAGGCAGAAAAAAACCGTAATGAGGAAAGTGGATAAAGAAATATTTCCAATCAGGTGTTTTCCTGTTCCGGCCAGACGCGGATAAACGGTCAGAAAAGCGCAGGCAGCCATGGCTGTGCGGGAAATAACCGGTACCAGAAAAATATAATAAACGGTACCGGTATAAAGAAGTTCGGTGAGCAGAACGTATTTAAGCAGCAGGGCAAGTATGACTCCGCCTAAGGCAAAGGAACCGATTTGCGAACCCTTCATGATAATCAATCTGCTGCTTTTATCTTTATCCGGTAAAAAAGCATCCAGGACATCAGCCAGGCCGTCAAGATGAAGAAAACAGTTTAAACCGTAAAACAAGATCATTATAAAAACTGCAGAGATTCTAGTACTGATGGAAAAAAGATTAAAAAATAAAATGCCTATTATCGCAGTCAGGCCATAAAAAGCTCCAAGTAGCGGGAAAAAGACGGCAGAAACGGAAATTTCCTGCGGAGAAAAAATGCGTTTTTTCCCCGGCAGCGGTATTATGGTCAGCATGGTAAAGGCAAAAACAAACGAATTTAAAATATTCTTCAGAAAAAGTGAAAGCTTCATTTTATCTGTACTCCTATGCCGCAGACCGCAAGAATTACCTGACTGGCCATAGCCGCAATACGGCTGTTGATTATTCCCAGTAAATCGCGGTACAGGCGGGTTTCCGGATTCTCAGGTACAATCCCCCAGCCGGTTTCGTTGGTGACAATTATTATATTTTTATTCATTAGCGGTACTATCTGATTTTTAATTTTTTCAATCTGCTCCAGGGCAAAAGCTTCGGCCGTATCAGATCCCAGTTCGTAAAAAATATTTCCCAGCCAGGTAGCAAGGCATTCAATTATAATAACTTGATGTTTTTCAAATGCCTTCTGCATGACATCTGCAATATCAAGAGGTTCTTCATAAGTAATAAAAATTTCTCCGCGCCTGGCCTGATGCTTTTTAATGCGCCTGGAAAATTCCTCATCTATGGCCCGGGCGCAGGCAATATAAGCAATCGTATCCCGGGGATCGCATACTTTCAGTGCTTTTTGTTCCGCCATTGTACTCTTGCCTGAACGGGCTGCCCCTGTAAATAAAAAAATTTCAGAATTCAATTGAATATCCGCAAAGTAAAAAAATTACAGACAAAACCAGAAAAGAAAAAAAAGAAGAAACGTATAAAATGCGGAGGCTTTGATCGATAAGCTGAATAGAAAAAGGTTTTTTCATTATACCGATAAAGGGCTTGATGCTTTCACAGCCTTCGTAATAATTTATACCGCCAAGTTTTACTCCCAGCAGCCCGGCAAAAGCAGCCTCGGGGTAGCCGCTGTTGGGACTGGGATTTTTTGCGCCGTCCTGCAGGGCAGTGCGCAAGGCGGAGGTGAAAATTTTATGGCCGGTGATTTTAAGAAACATACCGGCCGCCTGGACAAAAATCACGGACAATCTGGCCGGAATATAATTAAGAATATCATCCAGCCTGGCGGCAGTAAAACCGAAATCACGGTAACGGCTGTTTTTATAGCCAATCATGGAATCCATGGTACTGGCGGCTTTAAAGGCAAAGGCAAGCGGAGCGCCGCCGAGAAATGCGAAAAGAAGCGGAGCCATAACGCCGTCGGAAAAATTTTCCGCTACCGTCTCTATAACCGCTCTGATAATTTCTTTTTCATCCAGATTTTTGGTATCCCGGCCTACTATCAGCGCGCATTTTTCCCTGGCAGATTGTAATTTTCCGGCAGCAAGCAGACAGCTGATTTCCCGGGCTTGGTCCGCAAGGTCTTTTACACTCAGACATGAATAAATTATATAAATATTAAATGTCAGATTTACTATTTCAGCCCACGGTGAAGGCAGGAGGGAAAAAAGCCGGTTTGAAAAATAAACTGCAGACCAGGCGGAACCGGCAATAAAAAGACAGAATACGAAGCCGTTAATTTTCTGATTTTTGGACAAACGGCGGAATAAAGCCTCAGAGCCGCTGATGAATTTTCCCAGTACGCGCACCGGATGCAGACGGTACTGCGGATCTCCGAAAATTATATCAAGTATAAATGCAGCGCTGATTGTATAAATCAGAATATTCATGAGAGTCTGCCTGATTTGATGTTACCATTGCCGGCCAGGGTAAAAAGCCCCCATGCGGAATTAAAACGGGAAAAATTTTTTTTGGCTATACGGACCGATTCGGAAAGACTGGCCCGGCGGTAGAGGAAATTCCAGTAAAAGGAATTAAAAAAAATATCAAGACGCAGGGAAGGAAGCTTGCCGCAGCAGTAAAGAACCGCCTGTCCGCCCCGGCGTAAAAATTCATGAATAAAATCCGTATCTATCCCGCAGCAGGAACTGGCAATCAGAATTTCCGGGACCGCCGGCACAAGAGCGAGTTCGGTATTATTAAATAAAAAATTTTTGCCGGCTAACAGGCCGGGTTTTTCTCCGTTTTCACCATGTCCGATAAAATGAAAAATTCCGCAGTTCAGTAGGCTGTAAAAATCATTGCGGACCGTCATTCCTTTTTTTATGGAAAAACTGTAATCGCGGTTTGAACCGGCAATGCGTTCAACAGCTGCGCTTTCGTGCTGCATGTCATTATCCTGTTTTTCCTGAGATATGAAAACCGCAATACTTTTTTTTTTAACCCGGGTATAAAAGCGGAAAAATCCGTGATGCTCGGTAATCTTAGCCGTATGTCCCAAAAATTGTTTTTGATAGGCAAGATAGCAGTAATCAACAGGGAGCTCTAGGCCGGAACGATAGATAATTTCCGGCTTCAAAGCGGTGATTTCGGGAAAATTTTTAAATAAGTAATTGAAAATGTATGAGCAGGAGGAATGGAGTATTTCGCTGCAGTCCGGAATTCTGCTGTTTATTATTTTACAGGCGCTGTTCACGGATGAAATAAATTCAGGCTCTATATTAATTATTTGGCTGGCAATTAATTCCCGGTTTTGCGCAGGCGCCAGTTTGATATTGATGCATTTTCCGTCATTGTCAATAGTAAGAAAAATAGTTTGTCCCGGTTTTTGCGCGGTTTTAAAAATGCGGATTATTTTTTTCCTGCATCTGCTTCCGGAGCGGTTTATATAATCTTCGATATTATTATGGGACCCGGGCAGAAAAAAACGTACAGGCCTGTAACTTTTTCTTCTGAAAAAATATTTACCATCTGTTTCCCGCACGGGAATGAATAATCCGTAAAGAGTATTTGAGGTATGGAACAGGTATTTTTCATGAAGGCGGAAGCTTCCTGACAGGCTGTTACGGGCTGTAAGTTCCTGAAACCGGCCGGTGCTGATGGATACGATTTCCATTAAAATCAGCTGCTTACGCAGTCCAGGCCTTCGGGGAGAGGCAGGTAGTAGCGCAGTTTCTGTATTGACCCGTCGGGACGGATGATTTTTTGCACTTTTTTCTGTTTTAAAACCGAGTGTTCAATATACAGGCCGTCTTCAATTTTTGAACCGTAAATATAAGTTGTGCCCTTGATAATGCAGTTTGAACCGATAATACACGGATGTTCATCACTGCCGGTTATGCGTACCGGAGATTCGATACGCGTGCCGGTTCCGATAGTAATACGTCCTTTTAGTATATTGCTGCGGAAAATATGCACGTGATCGGCAAGAATAATTTTCTGGCCGGGCAGGGTGGAGAGCGAGGTGTTTTCGCCGATTGATACGTTTTTTCCAAAAATCACGGTGCCGTCAAGCACCGCATTTTTTTTTATTTCAAGTCCGGTATTAATACTGACCCTGCTGTGCAGGCTTGCGCCCTTACCGATAAAAATANNTATCCTTGAGCCGGTCATATATGCCGGCCCGGTAAATATTTTCCATTTCTTTAAGTACGGATTTATTGTTAAACCCCAGAACTGCAGAACGGGCCCTGGGTGTAAATGAGTAAACCGAATGTCCGTTCCGGTTAAAAAGTTCGATCAAATCGGTAAGATAGATTTCACCCTGAACATTATCAGCGCCCAATTTATTAATCATGGAAAAAAGCAGTTCGGAACGGAAGGCATACACTCCGGCATTATATTCGGTTATGGACAGAAGTTCTTGCTGTTTCATTAAATATTTTTTACCATGATGAACAAAACGCAGCGGTTCTTTCATGGCCTTGAGATCGCGGTATTCCTTTATTCCAAAAACCCTGTTTTTATCGCTGCCCGAAGATGCGCCGGACAGGTCAATTTCAGGAATACGTATTATTCTGCCGTAATGATTATCGTCCGGATTTCCCTGGAAACATCCGGTCATTACCATCATATCGGCTCCGGAACGGCGGAAAGCCTTTTCAAAATCGCTCATGGTGCTGCGATCAAGCAAACCCATATCTCCGGGCAGTATATAAATTATTCCCCTGAATTTTGAAGACAGGCAGGATAGCGCACACTTTACAGCATGTCCGGTGCCTTTTTGTTCGGCCTGATAGGCAAAAACGCGGTTTGGGGAATATCCAAGTTCGCTTGTCACTTCTTCAGCTTTAATGCCGGTTACGACAATACCGCTGCTGCTGCGCAGACAGGAACAGGCTTCAATTACCCTTTCAACTGACGGTTTTCCCCAGATGTGATGAAGCATTTTTGAGCGTTCGGATTTAATGCGTTTTCCGTGTCCGGCTGCAAGTACAATATAAAGATTTTCAGAGGTTTTTTTAATTGTACCGGAATTGTTTTTAATGATTTTTTTTATGGTGGCGGGTATTACCTGCTGCATTGCGTTCTCCGGAAAAAGAGCTTAGGCGTAAATACCGGCGGATTTGAGTTTTTGTATGGAACGGCGTTTTTTGTAAACAACAATCACAAGATCGGTAAAAACCAGTATGCCGTTTATAATATACAGAATAATAACCGGATCGTAGGACTTGGTAATTTTATGTATTACTCCGGATACATATCCCAAAAAAATTATTACCAGAAACAATACGCTTTTACCGGCTACCGATTCCGAACGTATGCTTTTAATTATACTTATCGGCCAGCTTAAACCGAAAGCTGCAATCATGGCGATTTCGAAAAAACTCATGATGACTCCATATTATTTAATTGCTATTTCCCGGATGCAGGTTTTTAGTCATATCTTTTAACAAGCCAAGACCTGTTCCGTCAATTTTATACAGCAGCAGGTCAATATTATCATCGTTTATATTATATAACGATATGGCCGCGTTTACCCCCCGGCGAAAAAGTTTGATTTCAGCGGAAATTTGATTGCTGATGTTATAACTTCCGCCGATGATAAATTCCGCTTCACCCGGCCGGTGTATCAGCAGACAATTTTCATCAGAGCGGATAATTCCTGAAAGCCGGTCTCTCATGTAATTTTTTAAAAAATCTCCGCGGTCTTTTCCGGATAGATTGATGATTTCTCCGATAAAAACAGCGGTTTTTTTTATCTGCTCTGTCTGCCGGGTTTTCAGCGGCTGCTCCTGCTGTGTTAACTGAACTTTACCTGTGCAGTTAAAAAATATTAGCGGCAAAAATCCCATAATCAGGCAACGCTCCCTAAATCCGTAAAAAAGCATGGTATAAGTATAACATAAAAAAAAATATATATCAGCAAATGGGTGCAAATTTATTTCTTGGGTTAAAAAAAACAACAAAGCCCGCCCCTGTGTACT
>DNNS01000086.1 GCA_003497555.1 Spirochaetia bacterium | reverse complement strand
ATAGACGAGTACCCAAGAAAAAAAATTGCGCCCCTTGTCATTTTTTTAAAAACGGAAATTTGTTAGAGCGGAAAAAATAATTTAATAAAACCTCGGATAAGGCCGACGGGCTAAACCCCATCTGCAGATTAAGCTCACTCAGAGTTAAATTATAGCAATGCCTGCAATGTTCCTGCGCAACCAGGCTGAACCATGCTTTTTTTACATCAGGCAGGGCCGGTATTCCCGGTATGGTACCGACGGTCTGATAACATGGATACATTTTTCCGTCAGCTTCAATATACGCGTAAAAACGCCCGGCCCGGCAATGTATATAATTTTTCATAGCCCTGACAGGTATCTTTTTAAGGTCATCTCTGAAAATTTGTTCTGTAGAATAATCATGCCAGAGCAGGGCCTGTTTATAATTTGTAAAGGAATAATAAACCGGTTTCCCTAATTTTTTTAAATTTATGATTTTCTGCACTGCCTGCCGGTATGCGGCATCGCCTGCGCGCGGTAGTGCCGTACGTACCTTGCCGTCAAGCGCTGCTACGGTAAAATTAAAAGCGATATAAGCGGAAAAATTCTCTGCAATCCGTACAAGATGATCTATATCATTTATTGATTGCGGGGTAAGACAGGAAAAAATCAGAGGTTTACGGAATACTGATTGCAGACCGGCAAGAGCGTCAAGTACTTTTTTATAATTACCGGCGCCCCGTAAAAAATCATGATGTTCCTCGTTGCCGTCAAGACTCAGGACAAAAAGATCTACCATGCCGTTTATTTCCGGCAGGATCTTGGGCAATAAAATTCCATTGGTACATAAACATACCTCCATGTTTTTACTTTCGATATGCCGGATAATCTGCGCAAGATCACTTCGCAGCAGAGGTTCGCCGCCTTCAATTGTTATTCGCCTGGTTCCAAGTACTGCAAGCTGATCAATAATTGCTGTGATGGAGTTATAATCGAGATCCGGTGTTTTCCGTTCTCCGTATCTCCCGTAACAGTGCCGGCATTTTAAATTACACCTGCCGGTAACCGCCCAGTTTGNNCACTTGCCGGTAACCGCCCAGTTTACCATCAGGGGCAGGCTCTTACCGGTTAAATGCCCAATACCAAGAGAAGCCAGCATGGCGCATTTTCTTGAAATACCTTTTTTCATGGCTCTAAAACCCGTATGAAATATTGCGGATTTTTACCCTGGCTTTTAAATTTTTTCGACAGCAGGGCGGAAATAATTCCTGCGCCGTATAAAACATGCGCCATACCGGCTAACAGCGGAAAGAAAAAAAATATTTTTTTAGCCTCAAACATGGCTAAAATCCATGCGGTAAAACTGTAGAAAACATGCAGGAAAAAAGGCAGCGCACAGATAACGGCTAAAATCCGGTAAGGGGAAAAAATTAAAATCCATAAAACCGCTGCCGGTAATGCGCATAAATAGAAAAAATATAAAACCGGCATAAAAAAAAACAGGGAAAAGCTGGTTGGTGAAATTCTGGTCTGCTCTCCCCTGCCCCGTCCGTAGGACAGCATTTGCCGGATATATTCGGAAATACTGCTGCGCTGGCCCTTTTCTACTGTCTGCCGGGGGTTATAGATCATTATCTTTCCGCGCTGGTGCGCGCGGTGTAAAAACTCATTTTCTTCATTGGGGTAAAGCAGCTCGTTAAATAATCCTATATCGGAAAAACATTTTTTTTTTACCGCCAGGTTGCAGAGTATAAGCTCGCGGCCGCAGGTAAGCCGCAGCCGTCCGCGCCCTGCATAACGCGCCGAGATTTTTCCGGCGATTAAACAGGATGAAAGTACGCTGCTTAATTCATTCTGCAGAAAGGAATCGTCCGGCCCGGGAATATTCGGACCGCCGAAAACTTCTGCTTCCGGATATTGATTCATGGCCAGGAACAGTTCAGAGAGCGAATTTGCGCTTAACAGCGAATCATTATCCAGAAAATATAATATATCAAAAGCAGCCCGGCGGATGGAAGCATTGCGCTGTATGGTCGGGGAATTCCCGGTACTTTCTATGATCTCATAACGGCACAAACCGGCAGCGGCATTTTTTACAGAGTCTACGGTTTTTTGTATACATTCGCCGTCCCGATGGGGTATTATAAAACTAATTCCCTCTGTCATTTTCTATCCGGTAATCACCCAAATGCCCCAGCAGGGATTTTATTCCGCGCAGCGCCAACAGAAAGTCGTCCGCATGTCTCATGGCAAACAGGGAACGCAGTAAAAAAAGGGGGTGAAGATGAAGCTTCCACATTTCATGGCAGGCGCGTCCCGTATCAATTTCAGAAAGCAGGACTTTATGATCCATATCGTAGGCGGAAAGCGGCAGACTAAAATCGATTTTATTTTCTGCCAGGGACTGATCATAAACCGGCGAACCCGGATACGGGGTAAAGATTGACGACTGCAGGGAATCGCCGAAATGCGTTTTGTATAAAAGAAGTTTTTTTACTTCATGATGTGTATGCTGCATTTCTGCGCTGCTTTCCCAGGGATAGCCTACCATCGTCGTCATGAGCACCGCAATTCCGGCATCTTTGGCGTTTTTAATTCCATCGCTGATAGCCCTGAAGTTTTCATCTTTTTTAATACGGGCCAGTGTTGAATCATTGGCTGATTCAACTCCGACTTTAAGAAGGCGGCAGCCGATTTTCTGCAGCAGCCTGATGCGCCCGGGAGTAAGAGAATCTGCACGCGCATTGGAGGAAAAATAGAATTTCCCCGTCAGGCGGCGTTTTTCAAGAGAGCGGTAAAAATTTTCAAGCCAGAGTTCGTTCCATATCCCGCCCGATTCATTGTCGTCAAAAATTTCACGGACCCGGTATTTTTTTACCAGAATTTCGATTTCATCTGCTGTTGATTCCGGGCTGCGCAGTACAGCCTTACGTCTCCAGAGAGCGTGCTGCCATATGCAAAAAGTACAGCGGCCGGGCATGGAAGATGTATAATCTTGATGATTGGTATTGGCGCCTCCGCATCCCCGCCCGGAAAGGATATAGGCTGCCGGCCGGTATAAATAAGCTTCTCCGTAATCAGACCAGCGTGTAAGGTCGCGGTCGATCAGCGGCGCTTCATCAAGATTAAAAGCGCCGGATTCAGGGTCTTGGCTGTAAATAATATTCTGATCGGAATTTTTATAAAAAACACCAGGCGGCGGATGGTTTATTTTGCCGTTTAGCCAGTCAACCAGATTTTTAATGATAAAGTCATAGTAACCACCGCCAACCGCCCAGGAAAAAGGAGAGCCGGCCGATAAAGATTTGGCGCCGGCGCAGGAAATGTGATCTCCGCAAATTGCAAAACGGCAATTGATTCTGGATGCAAGTTCCCTGATATAATCTTGATGGGCAGTAAACAACGGCGCTTTGGTTTCTATGACCATAAATTCAGGAGAAAAATCTGCAAGTATTTTTTCACAATTTTCAAGGCTGATTCTGCGGTTTATTCCGTCAAGAAATAATACATCATAACCGGCTGCATCAAGCATGGTGGCCAGGCTGGCCATTACCAGGGGGTAAATCCGGATTTCGCGGGATGCTGAAAATTTGAATTGCCGGTTTTGGGTTATTAACGGAAACATACCGTTCTTTACCAGCGGGGGATAATACAAACATATTTTTCTGATCATAAAATTGCTTGCGCTATAGCGGATTATATTGTAGCATTCAGCCTGATATTATACCATCGGCAGGTGTTTATGAATGGAAAGATCATGATTGTCATAGGAAGCGAATCCGACTTGNNTATCTGCGCTTCCCAACTGGAATTTTTTAATATTGCCTGTTCTATACGCATTGCTTCAGCGCACCGCACCCCCGAACATGCCATTGCTTTATTAAATGATGACTCGGCAGAATGTATTATCGCTGCCGCAGGACTTGCGGCTCATCTGCCCGGAGTACTGGCAGCGCATACCATTAAGCCGGTTATTGGCCTTCCGGTGCCATCAGGCAGTCTTAACGGGATAGATGCGCTGCTTTCCATTGTGCAAATGCCTCCGGGAATTCCAGTTGCCGCCGTTGCCATCGGTGAACCCGGCGCAAAAAATGCTGCCATACTGGCTGCAGAAATATTATCGTTAAAATATCCGGCGCTTAAAGATTTACTTGTAAAATTCAGACAAATGCAGAAGGAAAAAATAATTGCCGCAGATTCCAGAATTAATTCCTTACCGGGCAAGTAATTTCTTGTCAAAGATATTAGGGTATCTGCTTACAGCCTGTCTGCTTTTTTCTGAAACAGAAAATCCGGATTTTAATAAAAAACTGATAATTGAAAAATCACTGGAAAAACGCCTGCTGGAAATAGACTTCGGCGCAGGTACCGGTTTTTTTTTCTGTAAAAGACCTTCGTCAGCAGGAACCATTTCATACCACAATCTGCTGCGTAACTACTATTTTGGTTTTCTTTTCCGGTACCGCGATACCATGATTTATCAGGGAATTGACGCCGGCTTTTTTCATTTGAACGCAGCCCGGGAAAAAACCGTCAAATTACAAAACGCCACCATGCTTTTTAATACTTCCGGATTCATAATTTCCGCAGCCTACCCGGTGACTATCCGTTATTATACCATACACCTTACGCCAACCAGTTCATGGAGTATTAAAAAGTTTTATTTGGGCGCAGGTCCCGGTTATTTCTTGCAGAAAATCAGGGAGACCGGAGAAATGATCAGCAAGAATTCAGGAATCGAATATAATACCGATATGCTTAATCACCGGCTGGGTGTTTATGCCAAATTAGGCATACATTTTTCACTTAAACAAAGCGGCGCCGGTTTGGGATTTGATCTGCGCATGTATGATATTTTTTCATACCCGGCTGCTAATGAAAAATTCCGTACCTGGCGTATCTGGTCACCGATTGCTTTTCATCAGCAGATTATAACTTTTGCTTTAATGCTCGCATTTGATATCTGATCCGGAAAATCAGCCTTTCGTCCTCCACTATTCAAGCGGCAGGACGAAAGGCCCGATGTTTATAATACCACTATGCCTCTGAGGAGCACCAATAATATTTTCATGGTTTCGGGTGTCCTGCGGACATGATGACTCCCTGAAAAATCTAATTTAACCACCCGTGTCCTGTTCTGAAGTTCACGAATGGTGATCTCCTGTCGCCTAAAAAGCCGGTGCGTCTTCGTGTCCTTCGTGGTAAAATTTTGTTTTCATAAAAATAATTTCCACAAGTACTTTTATTGATGTACTTACTCAGATTTTAAAATTAATAATTAAAATTTTTAAAAAATAACACGAAGTTCGTGTTATACCACAAAGCAATGATA
>DNNS01000168.1 GCA_003497555.1 Spirochaetia bacterium | reverse complement strand
CGAGCCGTTAAGTATATTTTCATTTTCGCGCTCTTTGGGAGTCATGGATTGTATTATGGCTTTCATACGGATAAAATCGCGGTCATCTACTGCAGTGTTTTTCATCTGGGCCTGCATGCCGGGAATCATTTTCATGACATTTTCAAGCGGCCCCATATTCTGCATGGCTTCAAGCTGTTCGAGAAAATCCTGCAGGCTGAAAGAGTTTTTTTTAATTTTTTCCTGCAGCTTTTTGGCTTTTTCTTCGCTGATTTGCTGTTTGGCGCTTTCCACCAGTTTGACAACATCGCCCATCCCTAAAATACGGCCGGCAATGCGCGCCGGATCGAATTCGTCAAGATCGCCGATTTTTTCACCGGTACCGATAAATTTTACAGGCTGCCCTGTTACATGTTTTACCGATAAGACTGCCCCGCCCCTGGCATCGGAATCAAATTTAGTAAAAACAAGTCCGCTGAGTTTTACGGTTTTGGAAAATTCTACAGCTACAGACAAGGCTGCCTGCCCGGTCATGGCATCGCAGACCAGAAGTGTTTCATCGGGTTTGATAAGAGAGTAAGTTTCGCCAAGTTCGGACATTAACGAGCTGTCTATCTGCACGCGCCCGGCTGTATCATAGATGATACAATTTTTAAAACCGGTATCAGCCTGCTTGCGGGATAGACTTATTGTTTTTTTTATATCCATGCCCGGCTGGCGATCAAAAACATCTACCCCTATTTGCCGGCCTAAAATAACAAGCTGCTCTTGTGCTGCTGCCCGGTTAATATCAAGAGACACCAGCAGTATATTGCGTTTTTCTTTGAGAAACCGGGCAAGTTTGGCACAGGTAGTGGTTTTACCGGAACCTTGCAATCCGCAAAGCAGTATTTTACTGCACGCGGTCGGCTCTGCCAAAAGCAGAGATGATTTTTCACTGCCTAAAATGCCGATCAGGCTGTTATTAACAATATGAATGAATTCCTGTACCGGAGAAACCGATTTGGTTACTTTTTGCCCAAATGCGTTTTCTTTTATTTTCGCAATAATGTCGTTTATAACAGGAATACTGACATCAGCTGCAAGCAGGGCCTTGCGGATGTCGTCAACACCTTCTTCAATGGAATTTTCAGTAATTATTTTTTGTCCGCTCAGTCTGCTGAAAACGGAGGTAAAACGATCTACAAGAAAATCAAGCACTGTTATCTCTGTTTGTTAAATTAAAGGGGTATTATACATTTATTAAGGCAGAGTGTCAAATTTTTTTAATAAAAATCTCGAAATTTTCCAAAAAAAAGATTATAATATAGTTGTCGGTTAACAGAGGGCAGGATGATAAAAAAACTCCTGATTATCGAAGATGAGGCTTTTATTGCACTTTCACTGCAAAACGAGCTTTTTAATGCCGGATTTACCAATTGTACTATTGCGGCAAACGGGGAAGATGCTGTCAGGATTGCAGACCGGATAAATCCNNTTTGGCATCGAAAAAAATGTTCCGGTTATTTTTATTACCGGGCAAAATGATCAGACGATTATCGCCCAGGCCCGTAAATTAAATATGAGTAAAGTGCTTGATAAACCGGTAAAAACCTGTGAATTATTAGGCTGTATTAATTCCAGCCTTAATCATTAAATTCCGGTAAGTTTACGTATTTCATCCCTGGAAATTTTTTTCCAGGCCGGACTGGAAAAAGACTTGCCGTTCCATTGCAGATTGGCTAAAAAAAAAGATTCCGCGTAAAAGTCAAGTTTGGATTTACGCTCCGGATTACGGCTGATAAAAATAATGCTTTCGGGTGAAAGCTTATAATCGCAGCAGATAAGTAAAGCCAGCTCAGCTGTAATTTCTGTAACCGAGGAACCGGCATTGGTTTCGTTTAAATCTGTAGTAATAATAATATTACGGGGACCTTGTTTGATGATTTTTAGACCGCAGCAGGATGGAATATCCCATTCCCCGGCAAATCTGTAAATGGTGTCCATCAGATCATCTTTAATTTCATTGTCACCAAGCATATTAATTCCTCATTTTATTACGCATTGGTTCCGAACCTTGCGTTCATTAATTCGCGTTTCCTCGGCTGAAATGTTCCTGCTTTTTTTTCTTTTTCAACAATTTTATTTATCAGCTTGAACATTTTAAAATTCTGGTTTTCGTCTTTATAAAAAGTATCCCAGGCGTAATTAAAAAGTTCCTGCAGTTTTTCTGCGCTCATGTTTTTGGGCTGAATTATGGTGTTTCCGGCGTTCCATTTGCGGTAATCCCAGTCTATTATGCGTTTTTCTCTTAAAAGATCATCATAAGCCTTGGTATGAGGAAAAGGAGTAAACACCGTAAACTCGGCCAAATCAAGATTAATTTCCAGAAGAAAATCAACAAGCTTTTTTATATCATCTTCGGTTTGATTATCAAGGCCGAGTAAAATAGTGCCTTCTACCCCGATGCCGTGATCATGATAGCGTTTAATGCGTTCTTTAATATAATCAGATGTATCGAATACCGCTTGATAAACATACCAGGCCCCGGCGGCAGCGGCGAGTTTAAGAACTTCTTCGTCGTCTTCTATTGTATGACAGCACCAGTTTTTTTTAAATGGGATCATGGTGCGGAAAAGCTCTTTTTCCCATTCGGTATCCTGCGCTAAAGAATTATCTACTACAAACAGGCGGTTGGTTTTTATCAGGGCAAGTTCTTCTTCAATCCGGTGCATGGGCCTGGGACGGAAGTTTCTGCCGCCTAAATACGATACGGCGCACGGATAACAGGAAAAACGGCAGCCGCGTGAAGCATGGAACAGATCTACCATGCGGATGCCCTTGTAATAATATAGCTCATCTTTTAATATACTGCGTTTAGCCGGACCTATGGTATTAATATCCGGGAAAACATGAAGATAGTTATACGCCTTTTTCAGAGAATTGTTTTTAAAATCAGCAAGAACTTCTTCCATGCGGCCTTCGGCTTCGCCTAAAAAAATACTGTCTGCATGCTCCATGGTTTCTTTGGCGTGCAGCATTGCCGAGATTCCGCCGAATATTACTTTTTTGCCGATACGCCTGTATTCGTCTGCAATTTCCCAGCCGCGCGTTATTTGCGCTGTAAGCATCATGGAAATACAGACCAGATCACAGTCATTTTGTATTTTAAGCGTATCTACGTTTTCATCAATGAATTCCACTTCAA
Source organism: Spirochaetia bacterium (assembly GCA_003497555.1). Classification (GTDB taxonomy): domain Bacteria; phylum Spirochaetota; class UBA12135; order UBA12135; family UBA12135; genus UBA12135. The sequence goes on along the minus strand of DNNS01000168.1, from coordinate 43 downwards.
TATCGGATGGCAATGCAGCGGCAAAACATACGGGGCCGTGTGG